>QKIH01000047.1 GCA_003249645.1 Desulfobulbaceae bacterium
GTTCTCGTCATAGAGTATTACCAGTAGACGATTATATCGATCTTTTCCTTTTGAGATAACGTTTAGCTTTTTTCTCAATATCCGGATCTTTAAATAACTCTTTGCCTCTTTGCCAAAAGCCTGGTTCCATTCCGGGGAATCTATTCCCCACAAACGCAGCTCTGTTTTGGCCCGCTCGTTATCAATTCTCCCCCGCAGTGAATCACCGTCTATGATATCAGTTATAAATACAGTTTCTGCATGAACCTGCAATGGCAACAGCAGCAGCATTACAAACATCAGCGGTCGAACAGCCCTGTTTTTCGTTCCAGTATGTTTTATTTTTGTAAACAGTTTTTTCATTTTCTTCAAAATTTTGACACTAATGCCAAAAAAATAAACTTTTTTCTCTATGAGTATTTCTTTTTTTAAATTTGATGTGATACAGTTTAATCAATAAATCGATAATATTCACAGAGATGTGCATACTGATTCAATCTTTTTTTACAGGATTTGCGTTTTGATTAAGATGGAACATAATCAGGAAACTGAAGAAGATACCCGAAATTTTTTGCTCAACCTACCGATATTCAACAGTTTTGATGTGGAAGAACTCGATATCATGACTAAACACATGAGTTACATCCAGTTAAAACGAGGCGAATATCTTTTTGTTGAAGGCGATCGCGGAACGTTCATGGGCTTTGTTGTCAATGGTGTTCTTGAAGTACTGAAAAAATCTGAAAATGGAGAAAACATAACCATAGCCAGATTGACCAAGGGAAGTTCCATTGGAGAAATGGCACTGATTGACAAATCAACCAGATCTGCAACTGTCATTGCCAAACAGGCAACGACCATGGTGACGATGACTGACAAAGGTTTTTCTCTCCTTACAGAGAAATCTCCCCAGCTTGGAATCAAAATCATTCAGAAAATCGCACGTCTGCTCAGTCTCAATATGAGAAGAACTTCTTCCAAGCTTGCCGATTTAATGAACAACAACGATCACCTTGGGTAGCCCATGACCAAACACATCCACATTGTCTTAGCAGAAAAGAACCCGGAATTTGTTGATACGTTAAATACGATTCTGTCGGATCACTTTGAATGCACAACGCTATGTGTTTCCAGCCCCAGTGAAGTTAAAGCCGGAATAACCGGTTCAACACAGTTTCTGATCGGCGACGCCAAACTCCTGCTCCAGCAGGACAGCACACTTATTCAATCAGTTTTAGACCAGTATCCTGATCTGCAGATCCTGCCTGCTGTCGATGACGATAATGCAGATATCATCACCCTTCTTTCAAATCTTCAGCTCACAAACTACATCAACAGGCCCTATCTTGAGCAGGAAATCTTTTTCACCGTAAAAAAAGCGCTCCGGCTCAGCACCGCCAGAACCAGCACAGCTCAGACGGCAGATCAACGGCCTGACAAAGCCTTTCACGGAATCATCGGTAAGAGTGAAAAGATGCGGAAACTTTTCCACCTGATCACCCGCATTGCCGATGACGACTTTTCCACGGTACTGATACGGGGTGAATCCGGAACCGGCAAAGAACTTGTCGCTAAAGCCATACACAGCCATAGTAAGAGAAGCAAAAAGAATTTTGTCCCGGTAAACTGCGCTGCAATACCTGATGATCTGCTGGAAAGCGAATTATTCGGACATACCAAGGGATGGAAAGCGAATTATTCGGACATACCAAGGGAGCTTTCACTGGTGCAAACACCAGCAAGCAGGGACGTATCCAATATGCCGACGGAGGAACTCTGTTTCTTGACGAAATCGGTGATATGAAGAGTTCTCTTCAAGCCAAATTACTGCGTGTCCTGCAGGAGAAAGAGTTCGAACCGGTTGGCGCGCTCAAACCGATTCCTGTCGACACCAGAATTGTCGCTGCAACACATTGTGATCTGGAACAGCTGGTAGCCGAGGGAAAGTTCAGAGAAGATCTCTATTACCGATTAAGCGTTATTCCACTCAACCTGCCGCCACTTCGAGAACGTATCGACGACATTGAACTGCTGCTGGAAAATTTTATCGAAAAATTCACCTCGCAAAGAGGAAGAAAACCTTTCAGCTTTTCCAAAGCTGCATACAGCTGTCTGAAAAGTCATAAATGGCGGGGCAACGTACGGGAATTACAAAATCTCGTACAACATATGTCGATTCTTTACAGCGGGGAGCATATTGATGTATCCGACCTCCCGGATCGCTATAAAATGCACAACCCTGTTCAACAGACTGAATTAAAACCGGTGGAATTCAGTGTCCAACCGGATGAACGCCTTGCTCTACAGCAACCCGCTCCACAGGAAACCCTGCAGATACCGGATGTTAGCTGGGAAGAGGGTTCTGTTGATTTTAAAGAGTTGATCAGCGACTTTGAGACAAAGCTCATCGTTCAGGCAATGAAGATGGCGGACGGCAACAAAAAAGAAGCTGCCAGAATCCTTAACCTGAAACGAACGACACTGCTTGAGAAAATCAAAAAGAAAGATATCAGCACAATCTGGGGGGAGGACTCCTAGGCAGCGAGCTGAACAAGGTTATTTTCCAGCTTTTCAATGATATCCTGATCTGTGGCCGGGGTCAGCAGAATATCCCTTACGCCATATTTTACAGCCTTAATCACTTTTGTTCTTGTCCAGTCTGAGCCGGCTGCTATGAGCGGTTTTGAGCATGATGAGGCAATCTTGATTGCAATACCGAAGCCGAGCTCATTTACTTCCTGCATGACAAGAAAAACAGCTTTAACATTACTGTTAATGTAATTGTTAACATTGTCCTTAAAGCTCAACTGACGAACAACAAGTCCTTTTCCGCTAAGAACAGAGGAAATTTTCTGGATCTCAAAGCTGTTATTGCCAATCACGATCACATCATAATAAGATACGCCTTCCCGGTTTCGACTTTTTCCTGCTGGCGGTGTTACGGCTGCCGCTTCATCCGGCTGTTTCCGATATTCAGACGGCTGCTTCTGTTCAGATTTAGGCGCTGCTGTTTCATCTTCCTGCTGCACGGTCTGCTTTTGGCCCAGATTTTCTAACTGAAGAATCTTGGCAGGAATAACCATCTGAAGCTCACCGAGGTCCTTGCCGTGGATATTTATATTCAGGCAGTGCAGATAATATTTATCATCAGGCATAGGTTCTGCTGAACCAACCTCTACCTTCATCGGAGCGATGTTTTCAAGTTCTTTTCGGACAAAACGAATTTTCTTGCTGTACTGCTCTTCAAAGACGCCTGAATACACGCCTGAAATAATATTAGCTATTTCAGCATAGGCATCATTGATATCATCGCTGTACTCTTCTTCACTGATATGCACTTCAAGTTCATTCGGCGGCAGCATGATGAGGATACCGCCAATTCGAATAGCGTCTTTTATACCGACATAAAGGTAGCTTTTTCCCTCAATCTCTCCTGTAATGTCAACGTGGGCTAAGATCTGCTTGCCGGAAACATGATCAAAAAAGAACTCTTCTTTTCCGATAATTCTATTGGACACAGACGAAAGCTTCACATCTGTTCCAAGCATTGCAGTAACTTCTTCCTGCATTTTCTCTTTGCAGATATCAAGAAGCTTATCAACTTTTGCTTTTTGGTTCTCACTGTCAAAAGCAGGCGTTGCCGGTTTCTCAGAGACTCCAGTATCAACACCTCCCTCAGTGTCGGCTTCACTGCTGTCTTTTGGCGCCTTTTTGGTAATCTCAACCTTTGATTTTTCTTCTTCAGCCTTTACGGTCGGCTTTTCATCAGGCGCTACAATACCGAATGCCAAAGCCGGCAGAGCAAGAACCAGCTCACCGCAATCGGCACCGTCAAGAGTCATCGCATTTTTTACGACATAATAAAGCTGGTTAGGCAGAGGTTTTTCATCCTCAAGATTGAGCTTAACCGGTGTGACGACTTCCTGTTCCTTACGAATCAGCCTGCAGTTTTTGGGATAGAGATCTTCAAAGGCTTTTGAATACGAGCCAGCTATAATATTGGCTATTTCACCATATGAGTCTTCTGTCTCTTCGCTGTATTCACTGCGGCCGACAACTTCCTCCAACTCGGTCTGGGGCAGCATAATCAGGGTTCCGCCAAGCCGGATTGCCCCTTTTAATTCGACAAAGAGCGCACCTTCACCTTCCAGATCGCCGCGAGCATCAATGGTTGCCACAACCTGCTGTCCATTGAGATTCTCAAGAAGATCTTCTTTAGTCATAAATTCACAACTGTGCCCGGCAAGAGACAATTGAGCCCCGATCAATCCGGAGACTTCCTCTGCCAGAAGGGTTTGTGCCCCTTCTATGACTTTATCCAGGCGTTCAACATTCTTCGGATTATA
The DNA here is from genome assembly GCA_003249645.1 of Desulfobulbaceae bacterium. GTDB lineage: Bacteria > Desulfobacterota > Desulfobulbia > Desulfobulbales > Desulfocapsaceae > SZUA-575. The sequence continues at coordinate 4,326 of QKIH01000047.1, forward strand.
AGGCAGACAATTTGAATTATCCTGTTCGGCAACTACGGGTTCCTGTTCAGCAGCATCTTCAGAGCTGTCTTCTGCAACAGAAGGTTCAGCAGGCGGTGCCTGAACCTGTTCTTCTGCAGCCTCTGCAGCCTCTTCGGCCTTGGGCTGCACAGTATCTGCCTGGACATCGCCCAATCCAAAAGTCGCAGCCGGCAGCATCAGGATCATCTCCCCGCCTTCTGTACCATTTATGGTAATTACCTGCCGGGAGAGAAAATAATTCTGATTTTTAACCGGTGAATCAGATTCAATATCAACCTTTGCCGGAGCAATGACCTCCTGTTCTTTCCTGATTAACCTGCACGCCTTTGGGTACAGATCTTCAAAAGACTTTGAATAGGCTCCTGCTGCGATATTGGCTATTTCACCATAAGAGTCCTGTATTTCGTCGGAAAAATTTTCAGAAGAGACAAAGCCGGAAAGTTCACTTTCCGGCAGCATGATCAAGATGCCGCCAAGCCTTATTGCATCTTTTAAGGGAACAAGGAGACAGCCGTCTCCTTCTATATCACCGCGAACGTCTATTTTAGAACAAACCTGCTTCGAACTTATCGAATCGAAGGAATCTTCCTTGGACTGGATACTGAACTGGGGCTCGGACAGTACGATGGTCGCTCCTGTCAGGGAGCTGATTTCGTGCTGGACACTTTTATAAGCCTCATTCAGAACTTTTTCAAGACGCTGCTGTTCTTTCATAACCCTCTATTATTCATGAATTCGCCGATAGGATGTGTGATCATTTAATTTATCGGAATTTTTTACAATTGGTTTACAAGATTCCGACAATATCACCATATAATTATAAAGAGTTTTGAATCAGCTGTTGATTACAATGTACTTCAGTTCTATCCACAAATCATTATCACTGAATGAAAACGGCACTGTGAGGCAGTACGCCTGTTGCTGGCGACTAGTTTTATAGGATTCCCCTGTTACTGTAGTGGGGATTGCAAGGAGTGTGTTTATCCCGATTTTTTCAAATGAAATTTTAAGATTGCCCGCGATCATGTTGGCGATTTCACCGATCGCATCATTCACATCTTCATCCAGACTCTCAATTTCCATTCCAAGCAATTCGCCGGTGATCTTTTTTGCCGTCTTCTCAGGACAATGTACGCCGAGCATTCCTTTGATGTCTCCTCCAAGCCCGAGAATACTGCTGAGGTTGGAATTGATTTCTTCGTTAAGAACCGGTTCCCCTTCCTGAAGATCAATCATCAGCATCGTACTGAAGACGTCTTTTGTTCCTTCTACTATTTCGCTGTACAAATCTATTGATTCCGTATTTGTTGCCATAATTAAAAAAATATGCACGCCTCTCTTAAGAGTCGGCGTGCACTTAAGATTTTGCTCTCTGTCTGCAGCTCAGTTATTTTTCAATCTGCAGCTCCACTGTAAATTCTTCGCTTCCACACTTAAAAGGTACAATATACGTTGCAGCATTTTTTTTTGCTTGAAACTCATATTTTTCGCCGCTGATTGTTGATGGCAAGGAGAGATCAATATCACTGCCTGAACTGGTGAGCAGGCCTTTAACATCTCCGCCGAGCATATTGGCAATTTCTCCAACAGCATCCTCAACATCTTCATTTATCTCTTCAACATCCATGCCAAGAAAGCTGCTGGTGATCTGCATTGCAAGTTCTTTCGGCAGATGAACAGCAAGCACACCTTTAAAAGCGCCTGCAAGGCCTACCACACCGGATATTGAGTGTTGAAGATGACTATGTTCTTCCACTTTTCTATCGATGCTTTCAACCTCCATCATGATCATGGATGTAAATATTTCTACTGTTGAATCGATAATTTTCTGTCTGTAATCCATCATACCCTCCGTCTATGAGGAAACTTTTAAAGCAGAGGGCCAAGAACCTCTTCAACCTTGTCAGGTGTAAATGGTTTTTTAATCGCGCCGACAGCACCAAGGGATTTTGCTTCGCCGATAATGTCATCCCCTGTTTCTGTTGATATCATTAATACCGGAATATTTTTTATTCCGGGTCTATTTGCCTTTTCTCTTAAGAAGCTGATACCATCCATATTTGGCATATTGATATCACTGAGAACGATATCAACTTTTTCTGATTCAAGGACTGCAAGAGCCTCCAGACCGTCACTGGCCTCAAAAATATTATCAAAATCGATACCTGCCTGACGAAGTGATCTACCAATAATTTTTCTCATTGTACTTGAATCATCAACCAAAAGAACGTTCTTACCCATTCTCTCCTCCTAAACATTTAATAAATAAGGGTATTTTCTACCCCCGACTAAATCAGGTCATGACGGCACAAAACCGCCTTGTTTATCTTCTCAAATATTATCAGCTAACATATTAAAAAATCAAATTTCTGATCAATAAATACGCCAATCATTTCATTTTTTCTTTTTCGGTCATATTTTTGACCTCATTTCTTTTCGTTTTCCAGCAAACAGACCCGTTTGTTTATTAACTGGCACATTTTTTGATAGAATCAGGTCATAGCAGGCAAATTCATTCATAAAGGCCATATGAAAACAAAACTGACCATATTCATTGCATTAGTGATTTTGTTTCTCCCGGGATATGTTTTCGGTGATTCTGTCTTGACCAAAATCATCCGAAGCGACTCCCGCAACAAGACACAGTTGTTCTTTGTTTTTGATAACTTACCCCGATATAAAAACAAGATCTCCGGCAAAAGAGTCGATATCAGTTTCGAAAACACAAGCTTTGCAGAAGACCTTAAACTCTTTTCCACCGATAATAGGATTGTCAAAATTCTGCCACTATCTGAAACAGGCAGCACCTTCACCTTTTATCTTCGCTATAATCCGCAAAATCTGACTGTCACCAAAAAAGACAACATCCTCGTTGTAGATATACTGCCGGGCAACAGCTATACCAAAGCCTTTTCCCAGATCGATGAGCAGCTTGAAGGAGTCTCTGTAGTTCAAAGGGATACTGAAGACTATTCTAATCCGCTGATAGCTTCACCTTATGCTTATAACTGGAAGTCTTTTTTCAGAGAATATGAGTCTCCGATTAAAATCGATGTGCCTGTTTCCCTCACGCTTCCGCCCTTCCCCGTAGCAGCCCTGTTAACGAGAGACAACGACTACGCAGCCAAAAATTTCTCAGAAGAAGCGCAGAGTCAGGCTGAGCAACAGCTTTGGGGCGTCCTGCTGCTTACTGTTCAACAAAAGCTTCTTACTGAAAAGGAACTCATTCCAAAGCAGTTGCTCGCACTCACCTACGGAGAGATCCTCTTAAGAGATGGAAATTTTGAAGGGGCATACAAACAACTTTATCTGCTGGATAAAGAATACGGCAAAGAGCAGGTCGGAATTTTTGCGAAGTATCTTCTCAATATGCTGATTGCCATGTATCAGGATCCCTTTCTTGGCGAGGTTAAGATAGATGCAATGGCAGACGACATTCACCCGCGCAGCCTCCTCGCTCCCTATTATCAATTATCCAAAATTGAACTTGCCCTGGCAACCAGGAACAGTGAAAAACTTCTGTCTCTTCTGCAGCAGGACAACATTGGTTTCCCTGTTGATGTTGAGAAAATAAAAGAAATGAGGATGGCGGATTATTATTCCCTTTCAAATCAGCCGATCAAAGCTTTCGTAAGCTATTCTCTCGTTGAAGATCAGGCCCTTATTGAAAGTCATTCTTTTTCACTCAACGGATTATGCACCACTCAGTACGAGCAAAAACTGTACGAGCAGGCATCCGATTGTTATACCAAACTGCTTGATCTGGTGCAGGACAAGGAAATTTTGTCTCTTGTCAGCTTCCGGCAGGCAATGAGTGATCTCAAACATAAACCGATAACCGAGGTTATTGATTCTTTTTCACGAATTGAGGATGCCTACCCAGGCACCGATGCGGGTTTTAAGGCTGCCATAAAGAAAGTCGACCTCATGACGCTCAGTAAAGACAAATGGGATGATTTCTCCGGAGAATACTACAGAGCACTTTCTGATAAGGCTTTAACAAAAGATACAGCTGAAGAAGCTGCATTAAAAGAAGCCATCAATTACGCGATTATGGGACAGGATGAGAAGGCACTGAACCTGGCCATGATCTTTCTGCGAGATTATCGTTCCGGTAAACTTACCGAAACAGGCGAGGCACTGGTTATTGATCTGCTGCCAAAAGAAATAGAGAGGCTTGTTCAGGACAAACGCTATGCTGATGTCATTGTCCTGGCCAGACAAAACAGGAAACTCTTTACCAACAACTGGGTCGACATCCGTCTTCTTGCTGACCTCGCTGAAGCTTTTAATAAACTTGGAATATATAAGGAAACCGAAAGATTATATCTCTATCTGATTGATATTTTAAAAGACGAGGAAAAGCAGTCTTATTATCTGCCTCTTCTTCAAACGATCTTCATTCAGGGTGATTATGACCTCATCAAGGATTATGCAGAACAATATTTTTTCAACTATCCTGACGGCCAGGATAGCAACGCAATAAAACTCATTCTGCTGAAAGCACTTTTTGAAGAAAAGAAATATCAGCAAGCTATCGATTCTTTGCCATCACCTTTACCAACTGATGCCGAATTCACCAGCTTTCTCGGTTCACTCTATTACCAGGCCGGAAAATACGAGAAGGTAATCGAAACTCTGGACGAGCCATATTCACAGGGCAGACTCAAAGATGTAATAGATGAATTTTATCTTGCTGACAGCCTCTTTTATGTTGGCAGACTTGATAAGGCAAAAACCCTTTTCGAAAACCTCCTGAAAAAAGCACCCCAAAACCAGCAGTACATGTACCGCCTCGCTTTGATAGCAAAAAATCTTGGTAATCAGGAGGAATCACTAAAATATCTTAATACTATTGTCGAAACAGAACAGAACTCGCTTTGGAAAGATGCTGCGAAAAATGAACTCAGAATAATAGAGTTTGATCAAGACTTTTCCAAAACACGCAAAAAGCTCTAACTGAGCATAATCAGGAGGCTTATTTTGAATATTGCTGCCCCATTTGACTCAAATTTTCATCTTTTGAACAAAGTCCTTGATCTGCGCGCAGAGAAACAAAGAGTCATAAGTTCAAACGTTGCCAATGCGGAAACGCCCGGATATCAAAAGGAAACCTACTCCTTTGAAGACAATCTTCGTAATGCAATCAACGGCGGGTCTTCCTTAAATCTGAAAACAACCAAGACCAACCACATAGCCTTGTACCCGACAAGCATTGATACTGTTGAAGGTGAACTGACCAGAGAACCTGATACAACCGGGATCGGCGATGAAAACAGTGTCAGTGTCGATGCAGAGATGATCGACATGTCAAAAAACCAACTCATGTATGAAACGGCAGCAAAGCTTCTAAAGAAAAAACTGACTGTCCTTAAATTTGCCATTTCAGAAGGCAAGTAATACCTACACCTGAGAGAAAATTATGGATATTTTTACCTCCTTTGATATCAGTTCTTCTGCCTTGAAAGCCAATAAAATCAGGCTCGATACCATCAGTTCAAACCTGGCAAATGTCGAAACAACCTCAACTCCGGAAGGCGGTCCGTATAAGAAGAAATCTGTCTACTTCCAGAGCACACCGGTCACCTTTAAAGATCATCTGAGGCAAAATCTTGACAACTCTTTACAGGGTGTTGAAGTCAGCAAAATATTGCAGGACGAAGACCCGCCAAAACTTGTTTATCAGCCGTCTCACCCTGATGCACGTGCTGATGGATATGTTGAGATGCCGAATGTCAATGTTATTGAAGAGATGGTCGACATGATGAACGCAACCAGATCATACGAAGCCAACACAACGGTTATACAATCAGCTAAACGAATGGCCATCAAGGCTCTGGAAATTGGAGGATAATAATGTCATCGATTAATTTTCCAAGCTCTTTCAACATGGCTGATCAGGCTCTTAACGGCTTGTCAGACTCACATCCTGTCGAAAAAGCAAGCTCAGATTTTGCAGACATGTTCAACACCACTATGAAAGAGGTCATTGCGTCGCAAAATAATGGAGAGAAGGCTATTGAACAATTAAATAGCGGAGAGGCACAAAACCTGCATGACGTAATGATAGCAGTAGAACAGGCCGACTTATCGCTTCGAATGATGGTGCAGCTGAGGAATAAAGCACTTGAAGCGTATAACGAGATAATCAAAATGAATATTTAGATTTTTCCCTCATTGTTCGGCACGTTCATGCATAGCATAAAAAAGCAAACAGCAACTCTAACCTTTGCAGGACGTTTTTATGGCTGAAGAACAAACCTCCCCCAATCGGGATAATAGAGCTGAAGACACCACTTCTGAGCAGGGCAGCCGAACCAAATCACTGCCTCAGCTGATAAAAGAGTGGCCGCTTGCAAGAAAGATCGCCCTTGCAGGCGTCGCTTTGCTGAGCACGATCGTTTTCGTGGTCATTATTCTGCAGGCGCGAACTGCCGACTACCAACTGCTTTACGCTAACCTGTCTGAAATAGATGCATCCTCTGTTGTCGGCTGGCTGAAAAATCAGAAAATCCCTTACCAGTTAAAAAACGGCGGCAAAAATATCTGGGTGCCTGCAGATACCATCTACGAAACACGGCTTGATCTTGCAGCAAACGGTTTGCCGAAAGGCGGCGGAATAGGATTTGAGGTATTTGACAAGCAAAGTTTCGCCCTCACCGACTATGTTCAAAAAGTTAACTACACCCGCGCTCTTCAAGGCGAACTCTCAAGAACGATAACTTCACTTGCCCCGGTTCAAATGGCAAGAGTTCACCTGGCTCTTCCTGAAAAAAGACTCTTTAAAGAGCAGCAGAAACCAGCTACAGCCTCTGTAATCATCACCCTTGAGCCGGGCATGGAACTGGACAAAAGGCAGGTCCAGGGAATCATACACCTGGTCAGCGGATCTATCACCGGGCTTGAACCTCAGGATGTTACCATAATCGATTCAAACGGTATGGTACTTGATTCTGAAGCAAAAGATAACAAAGACGAACTGCTCTCGACTGACATGCTATTCTTCCAGCAGGAAGTGGAAAAGCGTCTGGAATTGAGAGCACAGGATTTGCTCGACAAAACCATGGGCAAGGATAAAGCCATGGTTCGTATCACCGCATCTATTGATTTTGCAAAAATCGAAAAAACTCAGGAACTGTATGACGGAGAAGAACCTGTCATACGCAGCGAACAAACCACTCTTGAGAGCAGCGGCAGCCAGACCACCGGTGGAGTTCCCGGTGTCCAATCCAACCTGCAAGGCAACAGTCTCGGCCAGACCACCAGTGGCCCAAACACCAATAAAAGCTCAAAAATAACCAACTATGAAATAAGCAAGACTGTACAACACGTAGTAAACCCTGTCGGCAGTGTTACACAGCTTTCAGTCTCTGTACTTGTTGCCGACAAAAACGATGTTGATGCAAACGGCAATATCACCGGAACAACACCAAGAACAGAAGAAGAAATCACCTCTATTCGCAATATGGTATCTGCCGCTCTTGGCTTGAGCAGCACTCGCGGCGACATTATAAATGTTATCTCCATGCCGTTTTCTCCAACCCCTGAAGCAGAACTTCTGGCACAGTCGCTTCCGGGCAACATGCTGTATGAATATCTTCCTTATGCAAAAATAGGTCTTATCTTTCTCTCTGCGCTGATGGGATATTTCCTTCTCGTTCGGCCAATTATTAAAACCTTACGCGGAGAGGTTCGTGAACACTTTAAAACCGTCGAACAACTTGAACGTGAACGGCTTGAAAAATTGAGTATCCAACAAGAAGATGAACAGATTCCAGTTGATGATGCGGTTCTTATTTTACGGCGTGAAATCAATAAAGATCCTATTCCAACTGCCTATATAATCAAGAACTGGATACAGGAAGGATAAGATGAGTTTTGAATCATTAACCGGTCTCAGCAAAGCAGCAGTCTTGTTAATCTGCCTCGGCGAAGAAGCCGCTGCCAAAATTTTCCAGGAACTGTCAAATGACGAGATCAGACAGGTTACCAGGATGATGGCCACTATCGACCACATTCCCAATGAGATCAAGGAACGTGTGTTCGCGAGTTTCGGTGATGCCCAGCACGAATTTGCCGGGCTCTTTGTTAAAGGGCATGAGTTTGCCAAAAAGACCATCGCAGCAACAGGAACCGATCAGCGCGCCAAGGATTTGATGGATCAGTTTGTCTCCGGTATGGAGTCAAAATCTCTTGAGACCATTGCTCTAATGCAGCCGAGAATGGTTGCTGGACTGCTTGAAAAGGAACATCCGCAGACAGTAGCTCTTATTCTGTCAACCCAGCATGTCGAACATGCCAGCGAAATTATTGCTAATCTTCCAGAAGACATGCGGGCAGATGTAGTTTACCGTATCGCCAAGATAGAAAAAGTCAGCCCTGATATCATCAACCGCATCGAAGATGCTCTCCATCGCGAGATCGGCCTCGTCGGCGGTACCGAACAACGAGAAATCGGCGGCATCAACAAGGTTGTCGACCTGCTTAACAGCATGAAAAACAATCTCGACGCTGATATTTTGGAAACTATCGAAGAAAGTGATGCCGAAATGGCTGAAGAGATAAGAAAACGCATGTTCACCTTTGAAAATCTCGTTGCTCTGGACGGCAGATCACTGCAGATGATTCTTCGCGAAGTCAACAACGATTCACTTACTCTTGCACTCAAGACAGCTTCTGATGAAATGAAAGAAAAGATTTTTGCCAACATGTCTAACAGGGCTGCAGATATGATCCGCGATGACCTTGAGGCAATGGGCCCGGTCAGACTGTCTGAAGTTGACCTGATGCAGCAGTCTATTGTTAAGATAGCAATGAAGCTTGAAGAAGAAGGCAAACTTGTCCTTGGCTCCGGAGGTGGAGATGAGCTCGTCTAACACCAACGTTTTTGCCAAAAGTCCCCTCTTTCAGCCGGAGAAACTTGTTCAGAGTGAGAAAGTTGCAGATACCGGTTTCAAGCAGGTACGTCTCTCCAAGACCCCATCATCGCCTTACCAGCCAAGCCCCTTATATAATCCTAATGTTCAGCCCCCTGTGAACAAAGCAGAACCTGACAGAAGAAAAAGATCAGGCCCTCAGCCACCTGCTGAGGAGGAGGATCCGCTGTTTAAAGAGGTACTTCCGCCTCAGGCAAATGAAGATCCTGTTCCAGAACCTGCAACACCACCCGTTGCTGAACCGAAAACAAAACAGCCGCCAACGCCTGCACCTGCAGAACCCGTTGTAACTGTTGATATTGAGGAGGTACGTCAGGAGGCTTATAAAAAAGGCTTTGAAGAAGCCAAAAAACAAATGCTTGAAGAATATAAGAGTAGCGGTGTAGCCTTATTAAACGTTGCCGATCAGTTAAATCAGGTAAGGGAAGTCATTATTCAAAACAGCATCGGTGAACTGCAGGATCTTGTTATAACCATTGCGGAAAAGATAATTCGTCATTCAATAACAGCGCAGGATGACACCATTGTGGCAACAGTCGAGGAATCAATCAGAAAGGCTGTAAAATCGAGTGATTTTTATATCTGCCTGAATAGTGAAGACTATTCGGTTATACATGAAAAAGCTCCTGAACTGATAAGTAAAATCAGCGGCCTTGAAAACATCTTCCTCAAAATCGATGACGGTATTGAACCCGGCGGCTGCATCATCGAATCAGACAACTGTACCATCGATGCGACAATCGCCAGTCAGCTGCAGATCATCAAAGATCATCTCACCAGCAGGCGTTAGTCAACCAGAGGGGACAGCATCATGCCACTTTGTTCTACTGATATCCGTCAACTTGACACTATCAAAATCTGGGGAAAAGTAACCAGAATTATAGGCCTCGTGGTCGAGGGATATTGCCCTAATGCTTCCATCGGTTCTCTCTGTGAAATATCACCGCTCGATCCGAATGGGAAGTCTGTTTATGCTGAAATTGTCGGATTCAGAGATTTACGTGCTCTCTTAATGCCTCTTGGCGATTTGCGCGGACTCGGACCAGGCAGTCTTATCCGGGTTATCAAAGCAAGCGCAACCATAAAGGTCGGCAACAACCTGCTCGGCCGGGTTATCGACGGCATGGAACAGTCCCTCGACAGCCTCCCCCTCCCATTGCTGACCGATGAGATGCCTCTTTATGCTTTGCCTCCCGGTCCGATGGAACGCCAGAACATAACTGATTCACTCGATCTTGGTATTAGAGCAATAAACGGCCTTATAACCTGCGGCATGGGACAGCGCATGGGAATCATGGCTGGCTCCGGTGTTGGCAAAAGCGTTCTTCTCGGTATGATGTCACGATCGGCTAAAGCGGATATCAACGTGATCGCTCTCATTGGTGAACGAGGAAGAGAAGTCCGTGAATTTATTGAGCGGGATCTTGGAAAGGATGGTCTTGCCAGATCGGTACTTGTTGTTGTCACTTCAGACCAGTCTCCGCTTTTACGAATGCGCGGAGCCTTCGTTGCAACTGCGATTGCCGAATACTTCTGCGAACAGGGCAAAAATGTTCTGCTGATGATGGACTCTGTTACCCGTTTTGCCATGGCTATGCGCGAAATCGGCCTGGCTATCGGTGAACCCCCGACGACCAAAGGATATACACCATCGGTCTTCGCTACCCTGCCTAAACTTCTCGAACGTGCCGGTAAATTCAGAAACAAAGGATCGATCACCGGTCTCTACACCGTTCTTGTCGATGGTGACGATATGACTGAACCTGTCGCCGACTCTGTCAGGTCTATTCTCGATGGGCACATCGTACTTTCACGTGATATTGCTGCCAAAAATCATTATCCTGCGATAGATGTTCTCAACTCTGCAAGCCGGGTAATGAGAGATATAGTTTCGCCACGTCATCTTGAGCTTGCAGGAAAGGCCAGAAATGCTCTCGCCACCTTTAAAGAGGCTGAAGATCTTATCAACATCGGGGCATATTCCAAAGGATCAAACTCCAAAATAGATTATGCCATTACGAAAATTGATGCCATTAATTCTTTTCTCCAGCAGGGGTTTGACGAGTCAACACCATTCCAGCCGACCCTGGAACAGCTTGGAACACTGCTCAGCGACCGTAAAGACGAACAGAGGCAAAAACAGAACAGGCGGGTATCTGACAAATGACGATATGCTAATTACTGCTTATAATAAATAGATGAAACCATTCGCACTCGATACTGTACTGAAATTTCGCCAACAGCTTGAAAATCAGGCAAAAAACGAGCTTTTTGCGTCCAGACAACAGAGAGAATCGGTTGAAATGCTGCTCAACACGGCAAAGATAGAATACAAAAATCTTCTCCTGGAATTTGAAGTTTTGAAAAATGAAGAGATCGCCATAGAAGCTCTCATACAAATGGATTCAAGGATCAGCTTTGCCAAGAAGCATCTTATCGACCTTGAAAAACTTCTGGCTGAAAAACGTGTGGTTGAACAAAAGGCCCACACTCTGCTTGTGCGTCGCACGAAAGAAAAAAAGGTCCTCGAAAAACTCAAACAAACCCAGAATGCACAATGGCAGCACTATCTCAACAAGAAAGAAGCAGCCATGCTGGATGAAATTGCAATCCTGCGCCACAACAGACACTAGTTGTATCCGGAGATATTATGAAAGCTGATCTTTTCCACATTCCCGTTCTATTTCTTTTTCTTTCTCTTGTCGTTTTTCTATCAACTGGAATAGCTGCGCAGGATGAGCCCCAATTCTCCAGCGTTGAGGAGCGCAGGCTCTATTCCAATATCCAGGACGAGCTAGAATCCATCAAGGAACAGAAAAATAATCTTGTAATGAAAGAAAAGGAACTAAAGACCCTTGAAGCTAGCGTCGATAAGAAAATTGCTGAGGTAGACAGTAAGCTGGCAGAGCTCAGGGCATTAAAGAAAAAAATCGACAATCTCCTGGCCGATAAATCAGCTGCTGAAAAGAAAAAAATTCAGGACCTTAGCAAGATCTACGACAAAATGGACCCGGAAAAGGCGGCCTTTGCTATCTCAGGGATGGAGGAGCAGCTGGCAACGGATTTGCTGGCAAATATGAAGGTAAAGGCGGCAGCCAAAATTCTGGACAATTTGAACAAGCAGAAAGCAACTTCGCTGAGTTCAAAGTTTTCACAAATTCAAATCGAGTGACATAATGGAACAAATTGCTTTTGCACCCGCTCCTCAACCCAAAGCCGCTCAATCCTCGGCTAGTCAGAGCAAGTCGACCTCCGGCAGCTCTCGATCTGACAAGCAGGATTTCAAAACAACTTTTGACAATTCACTCCGCGAACAAAACCAGAAACCTGAAGAAGAGATCACTCAGGTAGCAGATAAAAACCAATCTAATCCCCATCAGGACAAGACTCAAGAAGCAGAAGCCGCGACCCCAAATACTGAGACGCAGCAAAATTCTGACGTTAATACTGAAGAAGAAGCCCTGGCGGACGAGACTGTAGATGCATCCGATTTTCAAGAGAAGGAACTTCCACCCGGTCTGTCAGCATTGATGGAGAAATATGATTTATCTCTTTCTTCAACTTCAGATACTTCTGACACCGGAACAGATACAAACGGTTTAGGTTCTCAATTTGCCAGAATCCCACGACAGCTCCTTGAAACACTGATCAACCAGAATTCACAGAAGGCTCAGAACGGACAAACTGAAGAATCAGCGAAATCGGCTCCGCAACAGCAGGTTAGTTCAGTTATTGCCAATCAGGATGAAAAAATAATGGCAATGGCAAGACAGTTAGATGCAATTATTAACGGCTACCAGGAAAAGGGTACAGCATCAATCACCATTGAGCGTGTTGCCGATCAAACTGCAGTGTCTGTCACTCCTGCAGTAAAGCCTGCCATTGCCATAGTCGATGAGATGACTACTCAAGCCGCCGTTAATGCAGGCAGTATACAGGGAAACACGGAAACAGATTCAGCAAAGTCCCTGTCAAGAGTTGCCCAGATGAGACTTGATGCAACTGATCATCAAGGTCTCGGCGAAACCATGCGAGTCGCCGTCCAGTCGAAACAGGAACAATCAACCCAGCAGAATTCAGGGGAAAACAGCCAGGCTATGCAGTCACAAAGTTCTTCCAGCCTTGTTCAGACAAACACTGTTTCGTCAGACCAGAATATCAATTTTGCTCAGACCTTAAATTTACAGAGCACTGATGCAGCACAAGCGACGGCAACTGCTAAGACGGCAACGCCGTTTGTTCACCAGCAGGTTAATGAACAAGAAGTTATGCAGCAGGTTATTCAGCGTTTCAGTGTCAATCCAAGATTACAGACCTCTAAAATCTCCATGCAGCTTAACCCTGCAGAGCTAGGTGAAATCAAACTTGATGTCCTTGTCAAAGGCGACAGCATTAAAGCATCTATAGTCGCCCAGAACCAAAAGGTTCAGGATATTATTGAAAAGAACATGACAAAATTAAGAACAATCCTCGAAGAACAGGGATTCACAATCGATGAAATCGTAGTGTCCTCCACTAACGAAGACGGAAGTTCGTTTAACCTTTTTCAGGAAAGTTTTTTCCAGCAGGATCAACATCAGCAACAGACAAACAACTCTTCTTCTGTTGATTTCGAGATACCAATTGATGAGTTTCTTGCTGAAACAGCATCTGCCGAGTCAGGTGTTAACGTTAAAGTTTAAGGTATAAAAATATGAGTACTATAGATTCTATCAGTCAGGCTAGCACAACCTCGAGTTCGTCAACAAGCATAGCGACTGCAAGTGATGTTGCTCTTGGCAAACAGGACTTTCTCACCCTGCTGGTTGCACAGCTGCAGAATCAGGACCCTCTTAACCCGGACGACCCGACAGAGTTTACTGCGCAACTTGCTCAATTCAGCAGTCTTGAACAGCTCTTTAACCTGAATGACACCATGGAAAGTGTTGCGACCTCGATTGCAAACTCTGACAAAATGAGTGCCCTGCAGACTATCGGTAAAGAAGTAGCCTATGAAACCAGTTCTTTTGAATACAATGGCAAGGATGTTGAAATCGGCTACAATCTTGACGGGACAGCATCTGATGTCACCATCTATCTGCAGTTAAACGGGTCGACGATAAAAACATTCAATGCCACTGATTTATCTGAAGGAACCCACTACTTCACTTTCGACGGGACAGCAAACTCAGGGGTTGTTGCTCCTTATGGTGATTATAAGATTGTTATTAAGGCTACAGCTGCTGCAGGAACGACTGTAGGCGCAACAACCCTCGTCAAATCTGAAGTGACCGGCGTTGATCTTGACGGAAGCGATGGTGGTACGCTTGAGACATACGCCGGATCGGTTAGTTTTAACTCAATCATCGGGGTATACGATAAAAGCTCTTCTTCGTCATCTTCTTCATCAACAGCTCAAAGCTCAGATGATGAAACCGATACCAGTGACGATGAAAGTCTTGTTGAAGAAATTATAGCAGATGCAGCCGATGATGCTGTTGACGCAGCAATAGAAGAAGCCATATAGGTACTAGGAGGAAATCATGGGTATTTCAAGTGCACTTTATAGCGGTGTCAGCGGGTTAAACACCAACGCAGCTGCTCTTACAGTAATCGGTAACAACCTTGCAAACACAAACACTGCTGGCTTTAAAGGATCACGGACAGTCTTTTCTGATCTTTTATCAAGCAGAGTTCGCGGTTCCGGCGGTACCTCCCAGGTAGGCCGTGGTGTCAACTTAAGTACGGTTGATAATATTTTCAGCCAGGGCACATTCGAGTCTACTGAATCCAATCTCGATGTAGCGATTGAAGGCGACAGCTTTTTCATGCTGAGAGAAGACGGCGCAGATGACATCTATTATTCCAGAGCAGGCGCCTTTCGCTTTGATGAGAACGGTTATCTCGTCAATCCTGAAGGATTCAGAGTTCAGGGCAGACAATATGATGCAGCAACAGGGGAATTGATTCCCGGTGACCCGGCAGATATTCAAGTTGTTGATGAAGGATTGATACAGGCAAATGCCACAGCTAATATCACGCTCAATACCAACCTTGATGCAAGCGGAGATATTATTACAGCAGCCTTTGACCTCACCGATACCAATACGTACAACTACTCGACATCAACGCAGGTTTTTGACTCCCTAGGTAATTCCCACCTTGTTACTACCTACTTTGTCAAAACTGCTGATAATACATGGGACTACCACGTTTCATACGACCAGAATGACGGCAACGGCGAGACAGAAGATGCAGCCGCAACCGGGACTATCGTCTTTGATACCGATGGTACCATTGCTGCACCCCAGGTTCAGAATGTTGTTATCCCCAGCTGGAACAATGGTTCAACGGATAATCAATCTATTGATATCACCATTGACACAACGCAGTTTGACAGCGATTCCAACGTAATTTCTCAAAATCAGGATGGTTATGCCGCGGGAAATCTTACAGGTGTCGCCATAAACGCTGACGGAGCTGTTGTCGCATCCTATTCAAATGGTGAACAGATATTTGTTGCTCACATTACTCTTGCCAAATTCATCAACCCTAATGGATTGGTCCAAACCGGTAACAACCTGTTCAGTGCCACCACAGAGTCAGGTGCTGCCAGGATAGGCCTGCCCGGACCTGAACTTGGCAATATCTTTACCAACTCCCTTGAACAATCCAACGTCGACATGGGTAAAGAGTTTGTTACAATGATTCAAACCCAACGCGGATTCCAGGCAAACTCAAAAATTATCACCACCATTGATGAGCTTCTTGGTGAGGTCATTAATCTGAAACGATAATGCCATATTTTTGACATTTTTTTCAAGGGGAGAGGTTATATTCATTACCTCTCCCCTTTTCTTTTCCCTTCTTTTCCTTTCTATCTCCCACAATCTCCTGTTATCTAATAAAAAAATAATCAGGAATGCTATTTGCAATCTTGAGTTTTGAAATTCTAGAGTCTATTATTAGGAAGAGGAGCCCTGCTCTTCAACCCAATTAGTGCTGGACAGGAAGAATTTCATATTAATCAATGTTTTCAGGAGGGTTGTTTCTTGGATTTATCAACCATTATCGGCGTAGCTGTAGCTTTTGGTCTGATGTTGATGGCCATACTGCAAGGCGGACCGCTTTCAATTTTTATCAATATCCCTTCTGTTTTAATTGTTTTTGGCGGAACTGCCGGTGTAACTCTAGTTCATTATCCATTTGCTGATGTAATGGGTGCCATCAATGTTGCCAAGAAAACCATTCTATACAAAGAGACATCGATCAATGCAATGATCGAGCAACTAATGGAATTTGCTAATAAAGCCAGGAAAGAAGGGATTCTTGCCCTCCAGGGTGCCATGGAAGATGTGGAGGATGAGTTCCTCGTTAAAGCCATGCAGATGGCAGTTGACGGCCAGGAACCGGAAACCCTCAGGTCCATGCTCTCCACTGAAATCGAATATATCTCCCAGCGTCACGAAAAGGGGGCTACGATCTTTGTATCTATCGCCACATACGCTCCGGCCATGGGTATGGTTGGTACCCTTATCGGTCTTGTGCAGATGCTTCAAACCATGAACGATCCGAGCTCCATCGGTCCCGCCATGGCTGTTGCTCTTTTGACCACATTCTATGGTGCGGTTATTGCCAACGTGTTCTGCAGTCCCATGGCCGGAAAACTGCAGACCCGTTCACAAACAGAGGTTCTCCTGAAGACTCTGATCATAGAAGGCATGCAATCCATCCTTTCTGGTGAAAACCCAAGAATAATGGAACAGAAACTGCATGCCTTTATTGCACCTAAGCTTCGTAAATCGACCTTCAAGTAGGATTTGATATGGCTGAAGAAGAAGAACAAAAAGAAGAATGTAAAGAGATAAAATGTAAAAAATGCGAACCTGGCGCCCCTGCCTGGATGGTAACCTATTCCGACCTGGTTACCCTGTTGCTGACATTCTTCGTATTACTGCTCTCCATGGCAAATATGGATCCGGTCAGATTTACTGCAGCCTCAAGTTCCCTGAAGGATGCTTTCGGCCTGCATAAGACCTCTGCTCACATTGAATTCAGCATACCTATCCTGCCGCCTGTTCCTGAGACAAAATTCACCCCGGTGCAGCAGCAGCTGACGGTTAAACTTTTTGAAAGGATCAAGTCTGATCTCGACAAGCTTAAAATGAGCGAGGCCGTTGAGGCTATCATGAAAGACAGCGACACTATACTGCTGCGGGTCAAGGATTCCATTCTATTTAAACCCGGTCAATCCATGATTACTCCTATTGCCTACTCCAGTCTTCGCAATATCAGCAATATAGTACGTCCACTTCCCATGAATATGAGAATTGAAGGACACACAGATAATACCCCCATCTCAAATCTTGCTATAGATAACTGGAACCTGAGTATGGATCGTGCAACATCTGTATTGCGCTTTTTCACTAAAAGTGACCTGCTCCCGCTCGACAGGATGGCCGCAGTCGGTTACGGCCCGGACAGGCCTATTGCCGACAACGAGACTCCGGAAGGAAGGGCCCAGAACAGAAGAGTTGATTTCCTTCTCCGGCTCAACACCTCAAAAGACAATACAGCACAGGGATCTCCCGGCCGCATGCCGTTATAACTGAAATACAATAAAGGATTTAAATTATGGCAGAAGATAAAGAAAAAGGTGACGGAAAAAAAGGCAGTGGGAGCAAAAAAAAGCTCATTATTATTATCATCGCAGCTGCCCTGCTCCTCCTTCTTATAGCAGGAGGGATTGGCGGTTTTCTTTTTCTGAAAAATAAGAAGGAAGCAGAAGAAGCAAAAAAAGATCCCGGTGATCAGGTCCCTGTTCCGGTGATCAATCAAACCGCAGAAATCGGGCCGATGGTCGACATCACCGAATTTATTGTCAACATTATCAGTGAAGATAATACACATTATGTGAAAGCCTCGCTTACTCTCGAGCTGGATTCTGAGTTTGCAAAAGAAGAGGCAGATAAAAGAATGCCGCAAATCCGCGATGCCATTCTTCTGCTGGTGGGCAACAAAACGTATGAAGAACTCCATGATTTACAGGGGAAACGACAACTGAAGGCTGAATTACTGAGCAAAATAAACTCATTTCTTCAGTCTGGAAAAGTAAAATCAATCTATTTTACAGATTTTGTAGTTCAGTAATCTGGACCGGGGATCGAATTGGAACCGATTTTATCAAAACAGGAAATTGACGACCTTCTCTCTGCCATCAGAAACGGTCGTGTGTCAACGGATATAGAAGACGACGGCGTCGTCAGTAATTACACCATTGATTACACTAACATAGACCTGTTTAAAATGAGCAAGAGGCAGACGGCTGAGCAGCGTGTGCCGAACTTCGACATTATTCTCGATGCCTACGCCCAGAATTATGCAATTTCTTTAACCAATCTTCTACAGCGTACCTTTGCTATCACCAGGAATTCCATAGAGTTCTCTCCTTTCCAGGAATTTTTGCTGAGTAAAGATGATCTGGGTTCCATAGGTGTATTGAATTTCTCAAACTTAAAGACCGGAGCACTGGTTATTTTTGATCCTTCGTTGAGTTTTTCTCTAATCGAGATCATGCTGGGCGCCAGTATCGAACTCGACAGCCTTAAACTCAGCAGAAAACTGACTACCATTGAGCTGAATGTAATTAAATATGTCATGTCGCAGTGTTGTGGAGATCTTGACAGAGCATTCAAGCCTATAATTAATCAGGAAACGACTCTGCTCAAGGTTGAAAACAACCAGCGCCTTGTTTCTATTACAGAACCAGAGTCTGAAGTACTTATCGGCTATTTTACCGTTACCGTAGGCGAAACAAGCGGTGAAATGATAATGGCTTTTCCGTTATCCACCCTCGAACCTGTCAGAGAACCGCTCAAAGATCTGCTTTCAGTCAAAACGTCCGCTCAAAATCTCTGGCATGATACTCTTCAACGTGAAGCATGTGAAATTTACACACAAATCATTGCTCAGTCGGGAGTCATCAATTTGACAGTTGGCGATGTTGCCAGACTGCAGCCTGGAGATATCATTGATCTTGATTATGATCCGAACAGTCCACTGCGAGTTCTGGTAGAAGGTCAATTAAAATTTTTTGCAGAACCCGGCACCCATAACGGGAAAAAGGCAATTGCTCTCACCGGAGTCTACAGTTAAGGAGTAATACATGGACAGCAATGAATTACAAAACAACAGCAGGCCAAAACCTGAGGAAATCAAAGAGCTTCTTGAAGAAGATCAGCCTGTTTCCCGTTCACCCAAAAAATCTGGAGCAGGTGAATCCGGCGGAAGCAGGAATCTTAATTTCCTCTACGATGTTCCTCTGCAGATTTCCGTCGAAGTCGGCAGAGCCAATATCCTGCTTAAAGATCTGCTGAAGATGGGAGAGGGATATGTTATCGAGCTGAACAAACCGGCCGGAGAACCTCTTGACCTCTATGTTAACTCACGACTGATCGCAAAAGGCGAGGCTGTAATGGTCGGAGATAAATTCGGCATCCGACTTATTGATGTTGTCAGTGCAGCAGACAGGGTCGAAAATCTCGGTAAATAAAACAGATGAATAGGCTCTTTCGGATAATGCGGTATATTATTTTCATCATTGTTTTATCATTATTCTCATCAGCTTATTGTGCTTCAACTGCTCCAGTCGCCTATGACAGCTCCATTTTCATGGCCAGCTTAAGGGTTTTATGGGGTTTGCTTATCGTTCTTGGCATCATTTTTGCTGTATATACACTAGCCCGCAAAAAGCTTTCTTTTCTGCCGGGCAGTAATGAATCAGCAAACATCAGGATTATCGAAACCAAACATCTTATGCCAAAGAAAAGCTTACACCTCATACAAGTAAGAGACAAAGAGTACCTGATTGGTGTCACAGATCAGAGTATCACCCTTCTCTCTTCAGAACCCGACCGAAAGGACTTCCGGAATATTCTGGATGAGGCTGTCACAGGAGCTGAGGAGCATGCAAAACAATAACACCAGACGATTTACACTTCTTTTTTCGCTTCTTATCCTTGCAGGCCTGTTTTTCCCTGTTCTAGCTTCAGCGATTTCCCTGCCAACCATTTCCGTCGGTATGCAGGAAGCCGAAACACCGCAGCAGGTGTCAACTGCGTTGCAGATCATCTTTCTGCTGACGATTATATCGGTTGCCCCTTCTATTCTGCTGATGATGACATGCTTTACACGTATCATCATCGTGTTTGGTTTTGTCCGAATGGCCATGAGCACACAGTCAATGCCACCTACCCAGGTTCTCATGGGGTTAGCCCTGTTTTTGACTTTTTATGTCATGTCTCCGACTATTAACGAAATCAATGACAAAGCCCTCCAGCCTTACCTGAAAGAAGAGATTACCCAGCAGGTTGCCTTTGAGCGCGCGATAGTGCCAATGCGTGCATTCATGTTCAGCCAGGTAAACGAAGAAGAATTGGCACTGCTTTCTGAACTCACCATCAAGGACCAGCCTGTAAATCGTGACGAAGTTCCGACCATGACGCTGATTCCGGCATTTGTCATCTCTGAACTCAAACGGGCATTCGAGATGGGTTTTCTTATATATATTCCATTTCTTGTTATCGATATGATAGTGGCATCAATCCTCATGTCCATGGGTATGATGATGCTGCCGCCGGTCATTATTTCGATGCCGTTCAAACTGCTGCTGTTTGTTCTGGTTGACGGATGGGGAATGGTTATTGGCTCTGTATTCAAAAGTTTCGGTTAATAAGGAGTTGACATGAGTCCTGATTTTGCAGTCAACATTTGTCGTAAAGCAGTGCAAACCGCTCTTATGTGTGCAGCCCCGATGCTTCTTGCCGGTATGCTCATCGGTCTTATTGTCTCTATTTTTCAAGCTGCCACGCAAATTAATGAACAGACCCTGACCTTTATCCCGAAAATCGTTGTCGTTTTTCTGACACTTCTTCTTTTTGGTCCATGGATCATCCGGGTCATGCTGACCTTCACAATCGGTATTTTTGATGCTGTCGCAGGCGTATAACCCGTTTATGGTGATATTGTGGAACTGACTCTTTTTCCAATTGAAGAGTTCCAGGCTTTTCTTATCTGTTTCAGCAGAGTAATCGGTTTTATGAGTGCAATTCCTGTTCTTTTTGCCGCTCAGACCCCAACACAGATAAAAGCAGGTCTGTCATTTCTGATTACCATGCTGCTGTTTCCAATATTAAGCCCTCAGATTGTCATTATTCCATTTAAATTTCCGGACTTTCCGCTTTTCATGATTAATGAAGTCCTGCTCGGGGCATTAATCGGCCTCGTTGCACGGTTTATCTTTACCTCTGTACAATTCGGAGGAAAGATAATCGGCTTTCAGATGGGTTTTGCCATGGCGGAGGTCATGGATCCCCAAAACGGCGCCCAGACTTCGCTCATTTCACAGTTTCAAAATGTTTTTGCTATCTTTATTTTTATCTCACTGAATGGGCATCATCTGTTTCTGCAGGCTGCCGTTCACTCCTATGAGTTCCTGCCGCCGGGCAATCTCAACTTCGGAGGTGAGGCTATCCCTTATCTCGTTGAACTGTCATCTAGGATGTTTGAACTCGGTGTTCAATTTTCCGCTCCGGTTATTATTCTGCTTCTGCTCTCAAGCTTCAGTCTCGGTTTCATGTCGAGAATTTTTCCGCAGCTCAACGTTTTTCTTCTTTCCTTTCCTCTTAATATCTCTATTTCCTTTATTGTTATTGGGCTCACTTTGAATATGACGGTTGTTATCTTAACTCGTGAGTTTGACGATCTCGCAACCCGTATTCTCACCATGCTCCAGTATCTTCGATAAACTCATTGCCAATATCTTCCATTCAATTCAGGTTTATTTTTTGCATGCTTTAACTGCAAAGAGTTATACAAATTTGACTAGGACAGGAATATGGCAGAGGAAAGCCCTACAGGTGGTGAGCGGACAGAAGAACCGACATCCAAAAGGCGCAATGATTTCAGAGATAAAGGACAGGTTGCCCAGAGCAAGGAAGTGCAGACGGCAGCCTTGTTCACATGTATTCTTCTGTTCTGGATCTTTTACATGCCAACATTTTGGCATGAGCTTGTAAATCTTTTAAAAGCTTACCTTCAGGCACTCGGAGAGTTTAAAGTCGACCAGGCTTCGGTATTGCGATTAGCCTATTTCACCGTTCAGCACGCCGGATTAATGATCCTGCCGCTCTTATTATTTTCTGCCATAATAGGTATATTTTCCTCCTATCTGCAGATAGGCTGGCTCTTCACCACCAAACCGCTGATGCCTGACTTGACGAAAATCAATCCAATAAGCGGGATGAAGCGGATGATATCAAAACGTTCCATCATCGAGCTGGTTAAATCCATCGCCAAAATACTCCTTGTTGGCTATCTCGCTTACTCGACCATTTTCAATCATTTCGGCGAGGCTCTGCTTTTGCCCGACAAATCTGCCGCCGAAACGCTTCTATTTCTTGCTCAGACAAGCGCAGTCATATTTGCAAAAGTTGCTGCAGCCCTGATCCTTCTTGCTTTTATCGATCTTCTCTATGTCCGCTGGGAGATGGAGGAAAAGATGAAGATGACTAAACAGGAAGTAAAAGAAGAATACAAGGAATCTGAGGGTGATCCTAGAGTCAAGTCTCAGATCAGAAGAATCCAGCACGAAATGGCAAGAAAGAGGATGATGGCTGAAGTTCCCAAGGCAGACGTCGTAATCACCAACCCGACCCATTTTGCCGTTGCTGTACGGTATGACTCCGACACAATGGAAGCCCCCATAGTTGTTGCCAAAGGTGCAGACCATATAGCTATGAATATACGGGAACTTGCAAGAGAACATGATGTCCCTATAGTAGAAAACCCACCAGTGGCTCGCTTATTGCATAAACTAGATCTGGGAGCCCAGATTCCCGAAGAAATGTTCAAGGCAGTTGCCGAAATTTTGGCACATGTTTACACCCTTAAAGGCACAGTGACACAATAATGGAAATTAGCGGCGTTCAAAACATCGTAGATCGTCTTCAGCTAAAGGCTCTCCTGCAGAGAAGTGACGTCGTCGCTGCCCTTGGACTGGTCTCGATTCTGATGATCATGATCATTCCTGTCCCATCCATTATTCTCGACGTATTTCTCTCTACCAATATCACCATTGCCCTGCTGATACTGATCATCAGTCTCTACAGTGAAAAGGCTGTCGAATTTCGGACATTCCCCTCCGTTCTTTTGACAACCACCCTTTTCCGGCTTGCTTTAAACGTTGCCTCCACCAGACTGATTCTCCTTCATGGTGACGAGGGCCCCTCTGCAGCAGGTTCGGTTATTCAGTCTTTCGGTCAGTTTGTGGTCGGGGGTAATTATGTTGTCGGTATCGTAATCTTTATCATTCTGGTTATCATCAACTTCATGGTCATCACCAAAGGTGCCGGCCGTGTTGCAGAAGTTGCCGCACGATTCACCCTTGATGCCATGCCCGGTAAGCAGATGGCAATTGATGCCGATCTTAACGCCGGTCTAATCAATGAGGCCGAAGCAAGACGCAGACGTAGTGAGATTTCGGATGAGGCTGCATTTCACGGAGCCATGGACGGTGCGTCAAAATTCGTTAAAGGTGATGCCATTGCCGGTATTATCATTACTCTCATTAATATCGGCGCCGGATTTGTTATAGGTGTTCTCCAAAAGGGCATGCCCATAGCCGATGCTGCGCAGAATTATACGATTCTAACCGTTGGTGACGGCCTTGTCGGTCAAATTCCAGCACTCATTATTTCAACATCTGCGGGTCTTCTTGTTACCAGATCAACCGGTGAAAAAGATTTCGGTACCGATATCAAGGCTCAGTTCACGAAAAATACCATCGCGATATGGGTTGTCTCCTCAATTCTGCTCGTTTTTGCCTTTATCCCCGGCCTGCCGTTCATCCCGTTTCTTCTTCTCTCGGTTACGATGGCAGTCTGGGCATACACCCTTGACCGTAAAGCCCAGAGAGAAGCGGAAGTCGTCGTCGAAGAAGAACCCGAAAAACCTCAAAGGCGTGCTGAAGATAACTATGAAGAGATGCTTCACGTCGATCTGCTAGAACTTGAGGTCGGATACGGCCTTATCCCCTTTGTCGACTCTGCCCAGGATGGTGAACTGTTGACCAGAATTCAGTCGATAAGAAAACAGTTTGCCTTAAATAACGGTTTTATTGTTCCTCCTGTTCACATTAAGGATAATCTGCAGCTTACACCGAACCAATACACATTCAGTCTTAAAGGTGTCATCATTGCCCAGGCTGAAATGCTTCCCGGTCATTTTATGGCAATGGATCCCGGGATGGTCACCGAGAAGATTCGCGGAATAGAAACCGTAGAACCGGCATTTAACCTCCCGGCCATCTGGATTACGGAAGACAAGAAAGAACGTGCCCAAATTGCAGGGTATACAGTTGTTGACTGTACTACCGTTATGGCCACACACATCAGTGAAATGATCAAGAAGCATGCCCACGAACTTATCGGCAGGCAGGAAGTACAGCAGCTTCTTGACAACCTCGGAAAATCATATCCCAAGCTTGTTCAGGAACTTGTTCCGAACATTCTCAGCCTTGGTGTTATCATGCGCGTGCTGCAGAATCTTCTCAAGGAAGGG
Organism: Desulfobulbaceae bacterium; assembly: GCA_003249645.1. Taxonomy (GTDB): domain Bacteria; phylum Desulfobacterota; class Desulfobulbia; order Desulfobulbales; family Desulfocapsaceae; genus SZUA-575. The sequence continues at coordinate 28,880 of QKIH01000047.1, forward strand.
ATATCCATTCGCGACCTGCGCACCATTCTTGAAACCATGGCAGACTGGGCTCCTCATACGCAGGATACCGATGTGCTCACTGAATATGTTCGTCATTCACTCTCCAGAACCATCAGCAGCAATCTTGCTGTCAACAACACCATTCCGATCATTACCCTTTCACGGGAAGTTGAAGATGCCATTCACAGCTCAATCCAGCATCGTGAATCCGGCGGTTACCTGAATATTGATCCAAATGTTGCGCAGAAAATTCTCGATTCCATAGGTCAGGGTGTTAACCTTTTCCAAGGCGGGCAACAACCCACCCTGCTGGTTGCTCCCCAAATTAGACCTTATACCAGAAGCCTTACCGAACGGTATTATCCGACGCTTACGGTAATATCTCACAACGAGATATCACCAAACATGAAAGTACGATCTCTTGGGACTGTGACACTCGATGCAAGTTAAAACATTTGAAGCTGACGACATGGCAAGCGGTCTGAAACTGATCCGTGCAGAGCTCGGTCCTGACGCGCTGATTTTATCTACAAAAACAATCAGAACCGGCAAGCTCGGCCTTCTCGGCAGGCAGCGGCTTGAAATTACTGCGGCGATTGACTCCCCACCTGCCGCAAAGAATTCGTTTGTCGGCGCCCCGGAAATACTGCGATTGAACAAACATCAGCAAAACAAACACACAAAGACCGGTGCAAAGAAACAGCCGGTGAATCCGTACAGTTCCTCAATAAACCTTCGCATCGATGATGAAATTGAGCCCGTATCGTATGCGCCAGCAAGGGAAACTGCTGCAAAACCTGCGCGCAGCGCAAGAGATATACCTCAGCATGATTTTTATCAGCCTTCCGACAAGATTGTTGATACCGCCCTTCATGAAGAAATGAACGAGCTCAAAACAATGGTGAAAAATCTCAGTCGTCAGGTATCAAGAATCGGCTCCACAAGAATGACCTCTGCTCATACGGAAGAAGAACAGTCACCTCTTTTTCAAAGCGTTAGAAATTCGATTTTACCGAATAAGGCCTTTGACGATCCGGTGATCAATTATCTGCTTCTTCGCGGCATCAACCTTGAGACATCAACGACAATTGCCGATTTTGCCAGAGAATCCCTTACCGAGGACATCCTTGCATCAGAAGAAGATCTGGCCCTCTACCTCACCTCGGCAATTCGTCCCCTTCTCCAGGTTCAGCCAACTGAATTTAGCAGTGATTCTCAACAGAAAAGAATTGCACTGGTTGGCCCGACCGGTGTCGGCAAAACAACAACTCTTGCAAAACTGGCAGCTAAATTTCTTGCAGAGCACGGTGGATCAATCGGTTTCATCACCATTGATACATACAGGATAGCAGCAGTTGAGCAGCTTAAGGTGTATGGCGACATCATGAACCTTCCTGTAGAAGTAGTCATAAACCCGCAGGAGCTTGAAACCGCCCTTTCCTACCACCGGGACAAAGACCTCATCCTGATTGATACGGCAGGAAGAAGCCCGAGAGACAATTATTGCATCGACGAGCTGGCGACTTTTCTGCATCCCGAACTGGACATTGAAAAACACCTTGTTCTTTCTGCAACGACAAGAGAGAATGAACTTGTAAATGCCATAAACCAGTTTGAACGGCTTGGGATTGACCACACCATTGTGACAAAAATTGACGAATGTCAAAATCTTGGCGTATTATTAAATATTCAGATCCAAAACCCAAACCCGCTCTCTTTCCTGACGAATGGTCAACGGGTTCCGGAAGATATACTTGCAGCAGATCAGAACACTGTCGCAGACCTTATCATGTCCATCAATAAAGGATAATTCGATGACCACTATTTCTCAAACCACCGATCAGGCAGATACTCTGAGAAATTTATCCCGGCAGCAGCCTGTGGAAACATATAATGACGACCATTTTACGAAAGTACTTGCGGTAACCAGCGGTAAAGGCGGGGTTGGAAAAACGGCAACAGTTGCCAACATTGCTGTTTCGCTTGCCAGGAGGAACCAGCGCGTACTTATATTGGATGCAGATCTCGGACTAGCCAACATCGACGTTGTATTCGGCATTACCCCGACCTATAACCTCAACCATTTTTTCTCCGGTGAACAAAGCCTTGAAGATATTTTAGTTGACGGTCCTGCAGGCATCAAGATACTTCCGGCCGGCTCAGGCATTCAGAATTTCACCAGGCTTACATCACAGCATAAAATGCGGCTTCTTGAAGGACTTGACGGTCTGCACAACGAGTTTGACTACGTTATTATTGACACCGAGGCAGGCATTTCTGAAAACGTCACCTATTTTACAACCGCAGCGCAGGACATTATTGTGGTTACCACCACAGAGCCGACAGCAATAACCGATGCATACGCACTGATGAAACTGCTCTCAACCCAGTATCAGGAGAAGCATTTTAATCTGGTCGTCAACCAGATCAACAATGAAGATGATGCTCTTGATGTTTTTCGTAAACTCACTATGGTTTCAAACCGCTACCTCGATATTTCCATAGATTTTCTCGGTTCTATTCCGGGAGATAAAATGATGATTGAAGCGATCAAAAAACAAAAAGTTATTTGTGAGCTCTATCCGACGTCAAAAATATCACTATCATTTGCCCAGCTTGCAGAACGTATCTGTACCGAACAATTACAATGTGCCCCGAAGGGCAACCTCCAGTTTTTCTGGAAAAAATTGCTCAACCTTGGTTCAAGAGGGTAATTATGCAATACCCACCAGTGGGAAAAATCAACGACGATAAAACAAAACTGATAAAGGAGCACCTTTATCTTGTCGACATCATGGTCGGCAGGATGGTGACCCAGGTGCCGTCATTCATGAATCGTGATGACATGCAGAGTGCAGGCATGCTCGGCCTTTTAGATGCCGCAAACAAGTTTGATCCGTCTAAAAACATTCTTTTCAAGACCTTTGCCGAATATAGGATTCGCGGCTCAATTCTCGACGAGATGCGTAAGCTTGACTGGTTTTCCCGTTCACTTCGGGACAAGCATAATCGCATCTCCCGGGCAGTCTCCGATCTTGAAAACAAATTCGGACGTGAACCGGAAGAATTTGAAATAGCTCATGAGCTGGATGTCTCTCTTGAAGATTATCATAGAATGCTCGGCCAGGTCAGCCATCTCGGATGCGTCAGCCTCAATGAAACGCTTGATCAGTCTGATGAGGGCAGGTCTTTTCTCGACACGCTTGAAGATAAGCGTGAATCGATGAGTCCCGGCAGCAGGATGGAAAATGAAGAAATGACCAAAGTGTTTGCTGAGATCCTTGAAACACTAAATGAAAAAGAAAAGATAGTCATCTCCCTTTACTATTATGAAGAGCTTACACAAAAAGAAATCTCTGATGTCATGAGCCTCTCTGAAGGCCGAGTGTCACAGCTTCACAGTCAGGCCCTGATAAAATTAAAATCTAAACTCGCCAACCGGCTAAGCTAAAGCCAGGGAGCAGATCATGGTACAGATCGCTTACAGCCAGATCCTTTTAGTCATCCTCGTTCCGTTATTTGTTGCAGCTCTGGCGTATTACTACTCACTGAACAAAAAACATAAAGAACTCAACCTGAAATATGAAGAGTTAAGAAAAGCGTTCTATACCCTGGAAGGTAAATACACAGAGTTGAATGACAAAATTGCCATGTCGGCAACTTTTAGTGAATCTCTGAAACAGGCTGCAGTAACAACCTCATTACAGACCCCGAGAATGCGACATCAAGCCCCTGTCAAGCCAGCTGACTCCAAAACCCAGAAATATCAACACCTGCAGTCTCTTTCAGCCAGTGGAATGGCCGCAGCAGAAATAGCGTCTATTCTTTCTATTTCGAACCATGAGGCAGAACAGATGCTCAGCCTGGCCAAAATAGCGAATAAAAACTGAGATATTGCCTTCTTTATTTAAGATTTTTCATAAAATACCGATAAATACACGAAGTTAAAATTCAACAGAAAGAAGACTAAATGGTTTCAGGTAAATACAGTGCGCTTGCCGGAGCTATCTCCAGAGATCAGGCGATCAACAACATTGCAGCCAATCTGGCCAACGTCAGCACCACCGGCTACAAAAAAGCCATGGTCAGTTTTGAGTCACTTCTTCGCGGTGAAAAACAGCGGACAGATGCTCAGGGCATCAACTATTCCCGCGTAGGAAAATCAACGACAGACCTTTCGGCAGGACCTTTAATAGAAACAGATAATCCCCTCGATGCCGCCATCCATGGCGAGGGTTTTTTTAAGGTTATGGGGCCTAACGGCGTTCGCTACACCAGAAGAGGTGATTTTGTTATCGACCAGAACAACATATTGCGAACCCGAAGCGGGCTGAGTGTTCTCGACGATGCCAACGGTGAAATTACTATCGCCGATGCACAGACGGGAAGAGTTTCGATCAACCAGCAGGGTGGAATCACCCTTATCACCGCTGATGGCGGAGAAGCAGCTGTAGGCCAGCTCGGCGTTGTCAACGTAAACGATCCGGCCAATCTTCAGCGAGAAGATGAAACGACCTTCAGTCTCAAAGCAGGTGGTCAGGAAGTGGCCATTGATCAGCCGATAGTTGTCTCCGGCAGCCTGGAATCATCAAATGTAAACATGGTTGAAGAGATGACACAGATGATCAACAGCTACAGGACATTTGAAACCTATCACAAGGTTATCCAGAGCTACTCTGATATCTCCGATAAACAGAAAGATCTCGGAACATTAAGCTAATAGAAATAAAGACAGGGACAAAATGATTAGATCACTCTATACCGGCACAACAGGAATGAACGGCCAGCAGCTGGGCATGGACGTAATTGCTAACAACCTTGCCAACGTCAGCACCACCGGATTTAAGAAGAGTACCACCGATTTCCAGGATCTGCTGTATGAAACCCTGAAAGTGCCGGGCAGCCAAACCTCTGCTGACACCCAGTCTCCCACCGGTATTCTGGTCGGAATGGGCGTCCGGCCTGCCGCGGTTACCAAGATTTTCAGTCAGGGCGAAATATTCCAGACCGAGAATGAACTTGATGTTGCAATTGAAGGTGTCGGCTTCTTTGAGGTTGAACTGCCAAACGGCACTTCCGGTTACACCCGCTCTGGAGCATTTAAACTCGATTCAGACGGCCGTCTGGTGAACTCCAACGGTTACCCGATCATCCCCGCGATTACTGTCCCGGATGGTGCTCGGGATATTACGATCAGCGAAACCGGCGTTGTCAGTGCAATCCTTGCGGGAGATACTGAAAGTACGGAAATCGGCAATCTGGAATTGGTACGATTCACCAATAATTCAGGTCTGTCAGCTGCAGGAAACAACATTTTTCTTGAAACCAACTCTTCCGGTGCACCCACTACAGGTGTTCCCGGAGATGACGGTTACGGCATTCTAATGCAGACCTTCCTTGAAGGATCCAATGTCAATATCGTTCAGGAAATGGCCAACATGATCACAACCCAAAGAGCGTATGAGATCAACTCCAAGACCATTCAAACCTCTGACGATATGATGGGCATAACCAACAACCTGAAATAAGATCTTATGAAACACTCTAATTCACATAAGGTTTTAACAGCTGTTTTATTGCTGACGGCTTTTTTTCTTATTCCTGCCGCCAGTTTTGCCAGAACGGTGACATTCAATAATAAAGCAACTGTTACCGGGAATAATATTCTGCTTAAAGATCTGGTTAAATTTGATCATTACGACGAGTTCAGCACAGCTCTCGGCAGTCAGTACATCACCACAGCAGGAGAAGCCGGTTCAACGATTACGCTCCAGACAAGAGATATCATTCAGTACTTGTCATCCAGCCTTACACTGCCGCCTGACCTTGTCTGGGCAGGGGCTGAAAGTATCATAATATACCGTGATGCAATCCTTATCGGGCCTGAAAAAATTGATAAATTAATAAGCGATTTTATTAAACAAAATAAACATCGGCTGCCTGATGCTGAAATCTCATTCAAGATCCAAAACTATCCGCTTCCTTTCAGCCTGCCAAAGGGAACAATGACCTGTGATATCATTCCTTCTAATCCGAAAATTGTCGGATCCACAGCGTTTACCCTGATTTTTAAGATCAATGGACATGTTGAAGAAAATATGATGATCCGTGGTGATCTCTCGGTTTTGTCTGAAGTAACTGTAACCAAAGTACCCTTACGGCGCGGTACTGTTATTCAATATGAGCATCTGGCAACTGAAATGCGTGATATCAGCAAAGCCCAGTCTCCCGTTTTTAATATGGATGACCTTATCGGCAAGCGAATGCTCACCAACCTTCGTGCTGACGATATTCTTGAACTCACGGATGTTGACTCGCCACCTGTTATAAAGAAAGGTGAACTAGTTAAAATTATTGTTAATTCAGGTGGGCTTCATCTCACGGCTTCAGGTGTTGCCAAATCAGACGGCAAGCTCAATGAGATGATTCGTGTTCGTAACACCAGCTCAAATAAACTCGTCCATTGCCGGGTAAGCGGCCCTGGTGAGGTGGAGGTAAATATATGAAACGCAACTTATTGCTGATAGCAATCTACCTTTTTCTGCTGAGCGGCTGTGCGGTAAACCCAGAATATGTTACCCAAATACCTGAACCGGTGGAAGAGCAGCATGTCCCGGTTGAACCTGAAAAACAGGCAGGTTCTCTCTGGGATGACTCAGCCGGGTCACTGTTTTCCGATCACAAGGCAAGCAAGGTTGGTGATATATTAACAGTAACCATTGATGAACAATCATCTGCCAGCAAGCAGGCTTCAACGAGCTCTGACAGATCTTCAAGCATTGCAGCCGGGATTCCTTATTTCTTCGGTCTGGAAAACAATGACCTGATCACCGACACAGGAATTGACATGTCCAATCTGCTCGGTGCTGATTTCTCAAACAGTTATTCAGGATCAGGAACTACAGTAAGAAGCGGAGACCTCTCTGCCTCCCTGACCACACAGGTAATAGGTGTTTATCCAAACGGCAATTTTAAAATCAGAGGCGGCAAGGAAGTTATGGTTAACAATGAGGTTCAGATCATATATTTGACCGGCATTGTTCGCCAGGTTGACATCACAGCAGCAAATACAATCAATTCAAACAAGATACTCAACGCACGAATTACCTACACGGGCAAAGGTGCTGTAAGTGATAAGCAGAATCCGGGCTGGATGACCAGAACCATAGATAATATCTGGCCTTTTTAAACAGATTTTCGTGAGGATTACATGATGTTGCAACGTTTATTCATCACACTGCTTGGCTTTATACTTTTCGTAACCCCATGCTATGGAGCAAGGATTAAGGATATTGCCAAGCTCAATGGAGTGCGATCCAACCAGCTGATCGGTTACGGTCTCGTTACCGGATTAAACGGAACCGGTGATGATATGAAAAAATCGCTGTTTACCCTTCAGGCAGTTTATAACATGATGGTTCGAAACGGTATCACCGTTGATCCTGATGAAATCAGTAATATTAAAATGAAGAACGTTGCAGCTGTTATGGTAACTGCAGAATTGCCCCCTTTTGCACGTTCAGGCTCCAACATTGATGTCCAGGTTTCCTCCATAGGCGATGCAAGCAGCCTCGCTGGCGGCACATTGATTATGACCCCTCTCAAAGGCCCGGATAATAAAGTCTATGCCGTTGCCCAGGGACCTCTTACCCTTGGGGCTTTCGCTTTCGGCGGCAAAGCGGCAAAGGTTCAGCAGAATCATCCTACTGTTGGCAGAATAGCAAACGGCGCAATTGTTGAAAAGAGCGTCCCTGTTCATGTTGGCGACGACGGCAAATTGGTCTATCAGCTCTCCAACGCAGATTTCACCACCGCTGCCAACATGTCCAATACCATTGACCGCGCTTTTGGTAAGAAAACGGCATATCCTACTGATTCCGGAACTGTTGAAGTCACAATTCCCGAAACATACCGTGACAATGTTGTTGAATTTGTTTCAGAAGTTGAAAAAATGAATGTGGATGCCGACTCGACTGCACGGGTAGTTGTCAACGAGAGAACCGGCACCATCGTCATGGGAAAGGATGTCAAACTTTCTACTGTGGCTGTCTCTCACGGCAACCTGAATCTCGTTATACGTGAAAACGAGAATGTGGTTCAGCCCAATCCATTTGCAGCCGGCCAGACTGTTGTTACTCCTGAAACCAACATGACAGTCACTGAAGAAGAGGGCCAGCTCAATCTGATTAACCTGACTGACGATGTTTCAATCGGCGACATAGCCAACGCATTGAATGCAATCGGTGCGACACCAAGAGATCTGATAGCTATTTTCCAGGCAATAAAAGCATCCGGTTCAATGCAGGGCGAACTTATCATTCTTTAGGAGATGACCATGGATTTCAGCATCCACCCTAACAATCTAAATAGCATTTCAACGAGAACCAGCGCCGGAAAAGACGATAAAGAACGTCAGCTGAACAGGCTGAGAGAATCTACCCGTGAATTTGAAGCCATATACGTTAATGAGATGTTCAAGGCCATGCGGAAAACGGTCCCTGAAGACGGCATTTTCAAGACCAGCAAAACAGAAGAAATGTTTAGAGATATGATGGACATGGAACTTGCCCGCGAAACCGCCAAAGGTGACGGAATCGGTATCGGCAAGGCCATGTATGACCAGATGAAAGAAACAATCGAAAACAAACGCTAATCTTCTCCTTTTCCTACCTTATCAGCAGTTTATCTTTTTTCTAAAGTTTATTACAATTTTCTCCGATACATATTTCAACAGAAAGGCTGAAGAAATCAGCAGACATGCAAGGATGCATGAGCTTAAGCCAAGGAGGCTGTTGTTATGGAGATTAAAATTGACCAAGCGGGAATTCAAAAAACACAAGGCTCTCAACAGAGTCAGCGTACCGCACAAAAATATCAGTCACAGGAACTTCTGACATCCAAACTGGTTGTTGGAAAAGATACCGTCTCATTGAGCAGTTCAAAATCAGTTTCTAATGTGACATACAATCAGGATCTCTCTATCAACAGCATTGCAGATAAAGGGTATGACCAGCTTCGGGCAATGGTATTAAACATGCTCGAAGAACAGGGTCTTGATTACAAAATCTCAACCGGCGATTCTGAAATAGACATTTCGACACTTACCCCTGAGGAAGCTCAGGCGCTCGTAGCTGACGACGGATATTTTGGGGTTGCTAAAACTTCTGATCGAATTGTTGATTTTGCAATATCCGTGAGCGGAAATGATCCGACAAGGCTTGATGCAATTCGACAAGGAATTGAACAGGGGTTTCAAGAGGCGTTAGAAGCCTTTGGCGGAACCTTACCTGACATCTCATATGATACGTATGATGCAATTCAGGAAAAACTCGACAAGTGGGCTAACAGCCTTGCAACAAACTCAGAATCCTAACAGGGTGGGGATAACCATGAGCGTAAAATTTATAGGCGTAGGCGGACCGGCACAAATAGGCAGCTTACAGAAAACAGGAAAATCTCAGGATACGAACAAGACTGACGGAATCGGCAAGGACAGCGTGGAATTCTCTTCTGTTCTGCAGGATGTTCATAAGGCGCAGTCTACTCAGGCAGGAAGTTCCAGTGAACGTGCTGAAAAAGTATTGGCGCTTAAAGCCCAGGTTTCAGAAGGTTCATATCAGCCTGATCTTAACAAGGTCGCATCTTCCCTGCTGCAATTTCTCATAGAGGAGAAGTGAGATGGCACACTCTGCTAGACCACATCTTGAAAAACTGCTGGAAGCAATTCTGCAAGAAAGACATTTTGCAAAACAGCTTGAACTCGATGAAATGAAACGGGTTATGCAGGAGAAAGAAGACATTATCCAGATTTTGTCTCATTTCACCAAACTCGACCCGGAAGATTATGATATCGCGAAACAGGTAAGCCGCGAAAACAGGCGAAATGCCTTTCTTTTTCGCTCTACACTGCGATGGATTCGCGACACTATGGAATTTTTCGGTAGAAAATCCGTAACCGAAACCTACTCATCCCGAGCAAACACGGTGTCATCTCATGTCAACGGCCGTTTGCTTTCAGGTAAAGTATAATACGAGGTAACCACTATGGCTGGCGGTCTTTTCAGTGCGCTTAACGCCGCGAGGACTTCTCTTGAAGTCAATCAAAAATCCATTGAAATTGTTGGAAACAACATCTCCAATGTCAACACCGAAGGCTATTCACGTCAAAGTACGGAGCTAACCCCCTACCCCTCCGTTAACTTTGGTGACTTTTTTGTCGGCAACGGTGTTAAGGTTGAAAATGTCCGCCGTGATCATGATGTTTTCCTGACAGCTCAGATCGTTGGCAAAGCAGCCGATTACGGATACGAATCCGGCCAGTCCAGTTCTTTATCCGAACTTGAACGAATCTTTGCAATCACCGATGACAATATTGCTACCTATACCGATGAATTTTTCGATTCATGGCAGGAGCTCAGTGCCAGTCCATCCGATCTCGTCCTGCGTGACACAGTAATTCAGCGTGGAGAACTCCTCGGCACAACGTTTTCCAACACCATCAACCAGATGGACGAGGTTGTATCAAATATCAACAATGAAATTACGTCTAAACTTGATGACATCAACGCTCAGATTGCACAGATAGCAGAATTGAACGAGCGTATTTACACCATAGAAATTCAGGGACAGTCTGCAAACAGTGCCAGAGATGAGCGCGATGTACTGGCAAAAAAACTTGCCCAGTCTATCGGTGCAGAAAATTATGAAGACAACAAAGGGATGATGACCGTGCAGCTGCCTGGCGGCCTTCCTCTCGTTGCCGGCAATATGGCAATGGAAATTGAGGCCGTAACCAACGGCAGTGAACTTGACCTGCAGCTGAATGCCGCCGGAACCAGCCGAATCCTTTCTGACAAGAACCTCGGAGGTGAAATTGCCGGATTATCGTACGTGAAGAACACTTTTATCCCTGAGCTTAAAGATGATCTTGATCAGCTTGCATACGCCATTGCAACCGAAGTTAACGCTGTACATAACAATGGCGCGGGCCTTGACGGCACCGTCGGCAACTTTTTTGAGGATCCGCCAAATCTCGGCGGCGCAGTTGACCCTACTCAACCCGACTGGTATGGGGCTGCAAGATCATTGTCAGTACAGGTAACAAGTGCTGAACAGGTCGCGGCAGGTTATATCCCCGATCCGCCTGATACAGTGGCCGCTCCGGGTGATAATCAGAATGCGCTTGATATGTCCAATGTTGGGGAGAGCCTTACTGTCCCATTGCCGCCGGATACACCGATCGACACATTTGATTCATTTTATGGCAAGCTGGTTGCACGTATCGGTCTTGCAGTCAATCATAACGAACTCCAGCTTCAGGGTGCTGAAGACGCGATGGTTCAACTTGAAAATATGAACGACGGCCTGGTAGGCGTGTCTCTTGAAGAAGAGATGGTCAGCCTTATTCAATATCAGCGCGGGTTCCAATCTTCAGCTAAATTTCTCACAACAGTAGATGAGCTTATGAACTCATTAATCAATATCAAATAATGGGTTTTTATAAACAGGTGACTTTATGAAAGTAACTGACGCAAGCACATACCGCTTAATGAACACAAATCTTGACAGGATCACCAACACCCTTCAGGATCTTCGCAATATTGGCGCCACCGGATTGAAGCTGAATGAGGCTTCTGACGATGTGTCAGCTATTCGTCCCGTCATCACGACCAGAACCCAGATCAGAGCCACCGATCGCTACATTGAAACCATGGGTGTTTCTCTGGACAAAATGGAGTCCACAGACGGCTATCTTGACCAGGTTGAGAATATCCTGCAGAGAGTCAAAGAAATCGGCGTAACTGCTGTTAACGGCGCCCTTAGCGACGCTGACCTTGATACACTTGCAGACGAGGTTAGCCAGCTTAAGGCAGAGCTGCTTGATGCTGCAAACGCTATGATAGACGGGAAATACATTTTTTCCGGATATCAGGAAAATACCAAGCCTTTTGTTGAAAACGCCAATTACGACCCGGATCTCTGGGATGCCAGTAACCCGAACACCTGGCCCTATCTCTATATGGGAGACAACAACCCGACCAGTCTCGAGATAACCCCCGGTGAACTCATTGAAGTCAATCTGACCGGTAACGACCTCTTCTTCGGTATCTCAAATGAGACCATGGACGGAACACCGACCGAACCGCCTCTGACCGGTATCCAGCAGGGAACCGCCATGACGGGGGTTGCCGACACCTTTACCATTACTGCTGGTGGCGTAACAACGACAATTAATACCGCCGATACATCCATCAATTACGCTCAGCAGATAGCTGATGCCATGGACAGCAATTTATCCGGCAATACCACCGGACTTTCGGTTACGGTCAATGCATCACGAACTGAAGAATCAGGTACATTCGTACCGACATCTGATCCGTATACCCTGACTGTCAACGGCATGGATATTGCCTCCGCGCCAGCACCATCTGCATACCAGCTTGACTTCCAGATCGACAGCTTTATTCAAAATCAGATTGCCAACGATCCAACCAGCGCCGGAGGTTCAATTGCTGACGGAGACGCATGGTTTTATGATGCGAACGGCACTAAAATTGAAATTATTGGCAGTGCACAGGCAGGCGATCTTTCTTTCAGAGCTGCAGATGGAGCCGATATTACTGTCACTGAATCAACCACTGCCGGAACCGGATTTACCTCAGCTGCATACAACAACAGCACGACAACCACCTACGGAACGATCGATATCGGCACCAACTCTACTGACAGCGTCGTTCTGGCGGGAACAGGACTTGCCAGCGTCGGTCTTACCGCAGCAACCCTTGATGCAGCTGACCAGTACCCGCCAGATACCGGCAGACTGGATCTGTTCAGTGCTTTGACAAGAATGGAAGAAGCTCTTCGCGCTGGCAATATTAACGACCCTGATGGGCCTGGTGGCGGCGTCAGCCAGAATCTTGAAGACATTGATTTAGGTGCTGATCAGGAGCGAAGACTCCGCAGCAGATTAGGCAACCGTGCTTCAAGGGTTGAAACAGCAATGTCATATCAGGAGGAAGTCAAGGTAGACCTCGAACAAATCCTCTCCCGATACCAGGATGCCGATGCAATTGAAATCTTCAATGAAATTGTTCAACAGGAAACGGCATACCAGGCAGCCTTGAGCATTACCGCAAAAGTATCTAAAATCTCCATACTGGATTATTTTTAGTAAATTCAGTTTCAAACACATAAGGATACGTGGTATATTTAGATTATTGCTAAAGAATACCTTCTATAATACTTACCCTGTTTGGAGTTCATCATGCTGGTTTTAACCAGAAAAGCCGGTGAAGGGATTGCCATAGGCGATGACATCACCATTAAAATAATAGAGATGAAAGGCGGCGGCGTTAGAATCGGCATTGATGCCCCTCAAAACAAAAAAATCTATCGACAGGAAGTCTACGATCGTATCAGCAACGAGAACAAAGAGGCAGCACAATGGAATCCTGCCGATCTCGATGCACTCAGCTTGAACCTCTCTCTTGGGAAAAAGAAAAAATGAGAAAGATCAAAACTCGATTTGGTGAAATAGAGTATAACCCTGACAACCTCCTCCATTTTCCCGCCGGGATGATAGGCTTCCCGACTTTACATGATTTTATCGTCATGCCGAATAAAAAAGAAGGGCCCCTGTTCTGGATTCAGAGTGTTGATGAACCAAGTATAGCTTTTGTTCTTACTGACCCGAGTAATTTCTTTCTCAATTACAGAATCATCCCCGATGATAATGAACGCTCCGTTTTACGCATTGAGGCAGATGATTCTTGTTACATCCTTACTGTAGTAACGGTTCCGCCTGATCAGAAAATCACCATCAATCTTGCAGCCCCTATTCTCTTCAGCCCCAAAACCAATAGAGCAATGCAGGTCATTCTTGAAAATACAGATTACCATTGCAAAACGCCATTGCCTGAAGTCCAGGTTGAAAAAGAGGAAGCAGAGAACGCCAAATAGATGGATTTCCACCCACATTTGAATGCAATGAAAAACCGGACGCTGATCGTCCGGTTTTTTTTATTTCTTTAGATTTTTTTTCCTCTTTTCAAAACTTTTTCAATATTTTACCGAATTATCATTTTTTTCTGCATTATTTCTTAACTTCCTCTCTAAACAGTCGAAAAGTGTATTAACTGCGAGGTAGTACCAAAATTTAAAGAGACTTTACGTTTGTGAATTGATTGACAATTGACGCCAACGACACCTAGTTCAAGGAGGATTAATAATGGCACTTACAATCAACACAAACATTCCATCACTGAATGCCCAGAGAAACCTGGGAAAAACTCAAAACGACTTAGCAAAGTCTATGCAGCGCCTTTCATCTGGTCTGCGTATTAACTCAGCCAAAGATGACGCTGCCGGACTAGCAATTTCTGACAGGATGACCAGTCAGATACGTGGCTTAAACCAGGCCGTTCGTAATGCAAACGATGGTATTTCTCTTGCTCAAACTGCTGAAGGTGCAATGCAAGAGGCCACGAATATCCTCCAGAGAATCAGAGAATTAGCAGTACAGTCAGCCAATGATTCAAACTCCTTAGATGACAGAGCATCTCTGCAGAAAGAGGTCTCGGAACTTCAGGCCGAATTAAACAGGATTGCCAACAGTACAGAATTCAACAATACCAAACTGCTGGATGGAACATTCACCTCTGCACTCTTTCAGGTTGGTGCCAATAAAGGACAGACTATAGCCGTATCTGTTGGTGCTGCCCGTGCAACTGATATGGGAGATTACCAGATCAGTTCAGAGACAAAAACCATTACAGCTACTGCTGTCGCCGATGTTCAAACCCTTACTATTTCAGGAAATCAGACAACTGAAGAAGTTAATATTCCTGATCCTGCATCAGCCTATGATGTCGCAAAGCTTGTGAATCAGAAGAGCAACGATACAGGAGTAGAGGCAGAAGCAGTAACCAATCTCAAAATAAGTGGTCTCTCTACCGCAGGCAGTATAAGTTTTTCTCTTGCCGGCGCCAACAACACAGCAGGAAATGAAGTTAAAATCAGCGCTGTTATTACGGATGTCGACGATCTTTCTCCACTAGTCGCATCCATTAACAATAACACTGCTGTTACAGGTATAACAGCCCGACTCGACAATAATGGCGACATCATCATGACCAATGACCAGGGCTATGACATTGCCTTTTCTGATTTCACATTTACAGATGAAAGCGGCGGTGATCAACAACTCACCCTGACTAACCTTGATGCAAATGAAGAAGATCCAGGTGCAGGCACCTTCGATTTAATCAGCGGTTCAGCAACTGAAGCAGTTGTACAGGGTACGCTTACTTTTCATTCTAACAACCCTTACACCATTGAGACTAACGGTGCTACTGCCGCCAATACAAACTGGTTCTCCCTTACCTATTCAGCATCAAATCTCGAAACTGTTGCAGAAATTGACATCAGTACCAGGCTCGGTGCAGGCAATGCTCTCAAAGTAGTTGACGGTGCCATAGCATTCATTGACGGTCAGCGTGCAAATCTCGGTGCTGTCATGAACCGTTTTGAATCAACCATCGCCAACCTGAATAACGTCGTAGAGAACGTTTCTGCTGCACGATCCAGGATCATGGATGCAGATATTGCTCAGGAAACATCGAACATGACCAAACAGAATATTCTCCAGCAGGCTGGTGTATCAATCCTGGCACAGGCTAACACCACCCCGCAATTGGCGTTGAGCTTGCTCCAAGGCTAAAAAAATTAAAGCAGGGAGAATTATTTTCTCCCTGCTTTAATTTATTCATTTCTAATGATCACGTGCATCAATTAATAGTTGATGCACATGCTAAATCGTTTCATAGCCAAGAAGGTTCATAGCCTCAGCATTATGCATATAAAAAAGATCTAAATCTGATTTTGAGAAATCTTCTCGCCAATCAGATTTTTTCTTAACCCATTTTCCATCGGCCAGTTTCTCTCTTTCGGGCATTGTGTGATTCAATATTTCCAAACCGAGAAAGTCACTGATAGACTTCAGTGTCCCCTCCAGATCATTCCTCATTTGCTCATACTCTAGAATAAGTATGTTCGTTGGAGGATTCTTTATCCAGCTCAAAACATGATTTTGCCAGGATCCAAACCGACTATTGCCCTTAACAATTTCACTTAACGACAACTCTTTGTTATAAAATTTCCACAAACTCATAACAGCTGCACGTCCGTCACGTACCACGTAAATACAAGGATTATCGTCTCTCTTTAACTCATGAGTTTTCACCAAAGGAAGATTTCCTGGTGGAAAATCAATTGTATTGTTATTTATTTCTATGTGCCCAACGGTTTCACGCAGCCTCTCATTTTCTCCCAAATCGTTCGGATATATGCTGGATGTTTTTTGGTTAAAACAGTGCCATAGTATAGTTCTAAGAAATGTGTTTCCGCTTCTAGGAAATGAAGAGAGCCAAATAACTTCAGCGTGTATTGGTGTTTTGTTTATATAACAGGAGTTTCTTTTGAGTGTTGTTATTATGTCGTCATTATTTTTCTTAGATAAAATGTGTTTGACGAAAAAATTGTCATTTTTCTCCGGCAGTCTTTGAAAAAGTGCGTGTGGCAATAATGCTACATCGCAAAGATCATTCTTGCCGAAAACAGTATTTTCATAACAATTGAAATTGAAGTTCCCTACAGCCAACTGATAACCGGTTGAAGGCAGTGCCCATTTTGTATTAAGTTTGAGCAACAATTTATTAACACTTACCTGGTCATCTCCATCAATGAGGACTTGCTCGCAAAGTTGGCTTAAAAATGTCCGTGTTTTGGGACTGTTTTTTATATAAAAAAAGCCGCAGCAAAGCACAAATCCCCATTCCTCGTGCACCTCTGGCGGCCAGTAAGTTCCTTGGCTGAAGATAAGCTCTGCGTCAATGTCTGCGATGAATTCTTGTGGGTCTTTAAACCATACCGCATCGGCATCAGAGTGAATAACATCACGTCCCGTTTCTAAAAATAGTTGTATGACTTTAAGGCGATGAATCCACAGCCGATTAAGGCCATTGTCGCATGGCCGCAGTATTGTGGGTATACCTTTTGCGTTTAAATAGTTATAGATTTGAGAATCTAAGGAGACAACAATGTAGTTTTTTATGTTTAACTTCCATATCCCTCGTAACCAGTTTTCAAGAACATCCAGGTAGTCATAATTCGCAAATGTTACTATGTATGCTTCATTTTCTGTATACGATACGCGCTGTTCTTTTGGAAAACTTGTTGCCTTGTCCTTTGTATATGTAACAATTTTATGTTTCCATTTTGATGCATCTGTTCTTTTCCATAGAGATTCATTTGAACTGAATTCTATAATATTATTTCTTTGGAATTCTTGGAGACAGGCATCTAATTTAATATTCTGAGTGTCGTCAACGATTACTAGATGATCATCTGTTACTAGATGCTGGCAATACGATATATCTTTTTCAATGGTTGCATCTTTTCCACCATCAAGATGTATCACATCATACATTTCACCTTGCAGTTTCGGCAGTACTTCGACGGAATTCCCTTTTATTAGATCAAGCCTGTCAGGAAATACTTTTTCAAGATACTTGAAACATGCCTCAGTATAGGGGTGGGCACATGTATCAATGCATTTGATCTTCAAATTCGGATTTGCAAGCAGCATAATCAATGCAGAGTGCCCTGCATTAAACCCTATCTCCAGGCAATGTCTTTTTTCATACACAGCTTCGCAGAAATTTCTTCTTTTTTCTTTGAGTGAATCGACCGGCATTTTATTTAAGGCGTCAAACAAATTTACATAAAACAAGTTACCGTCAAGAAATTTCCCATGCAGCTGGATTATGCTTAGAAGATCTGTGAGATAGGGTTTTGCCTGTTCTTCAATAGAATCAAGGAATTCATAGCCAGCAGCCCTCCTAAAGACCATCACGTTTCTTCTGTGATTTATATTTTTACTATCACAGGCCATTCGGATATCATTGGTCCTTTGTTCATCGAAGATAAAATTACGGATGAGAAATTCATTCTTCCACTCTTCTTCTTTCCTTTCTGCAATATGCCCATGTCCTCCCTGACCGATTCTCGCACCGGAAAAAACAACCCAATTATTTGAATGTGCTGTTAAAAAATCAAAAAGGAATGGGTGTTGATTCAGTGGAACATGTTCAGCTACCTCTATCGAGACAACCAAATCAAATTTATGGTTAAGGACATGAGGATGGAGTTCGTTAAAGATATCTAAAACGAGCAGTTTTGGCATACTGTCATTGCGATATGAACCTTTAATTTTATTTGGCTCTATGCAGTAACTCTTTTCAAGAGAGAGATTGTCACATAAATATCTTGACAGAAAACCTAGTCCGCTGCCGAATTCAAGGCATGTTTTTGGCACAATCTGTTCTGTTATATAATTTGCCAGGCCAAAGTCAAAATTTTTTGCGTGTAATTTCAGGTGGGTCTCTTCAGTCCATGCTCCACCCTGGAATCCTTTAAGATCGTTTTTTTCCATATGTTCCTCTAAAAGTTTCCAAAAGATAAAAATGGTCAGAGCACTTTTTCATCCCAACCACTACAATCTGTCATCATTTCTTCAAATTTCACAGGTATTACATTGCTTTTACAAACAAGTTATCGAAACAATCACAATATTTTTCTGGAAAGTCTTTGCCACCATTCATGATTTAAGTAATCTTTCTCACCCCGCAACAAATCTTGCGGGAACTCATCGAGTTTTATTCCATCAGCTAATGAAAAAAAGACCTTTTTCTTCGACAGAGAGAGAGACCCAAAACCAAGATCTTCGATGATCTGTATCATCATGCCCAACTGTTCACTCTCCTCCTTGCTAAAGTGAGGCGAGTGCAGCACAACTAGCGCTTCAAGAATCGATGCAAAGATCCATTGCCCCATATCTTCTTTTGGATCAATTTTCTCAAATCTTTCACTAACAGCAAGAAACTGTTCATCAATCTGAAGCTGGTCTGGGGACTCAAATAAATCCTTTAATAACTTCAACACGCCAACAGCGTACTGTGTTTCATCAATATCCTGTGCAATACGTGCCAAGGACAATAATCGTGGAAGAGTTGGTGCCGTTTCACATAATAGCTTCAACCGGGTATAACTACTCAACAGGTAGGCATATCTTTCTTTTTTAGTCTTTTCAGATTTTCTGACCATAATATAAAGATCGAGAACTTCCAGATATTCTGCCTTATTAGCATCTATTCGATCAGGCTCATCTGTCCAGAGATTTTTGAAAGAATCAACATAACCAGCTTCCGCCCAAAATGCCTCCCGATAAGTACAGCCCTCCTCGGTACTGACTAGATGATTTATATCATCTATAATCAGATCTTTTTCAGACAATTCCAATAGTTTTTTGGTATGGCAATATATGGTATAAACACTGTCATTGTTGCTGACTTGAACAGGCACTAATATGTTCAGCGTAGGTAGGAACTTAAATGGTTCATAACCAGCCTGGACAAGCAATACATCAACCATCTTATATTGCGAACTTTCATCACGAATATTCTCAATAATTATCATTGGAGAATGTTCAGCAAGCAGTTTCTCGGCACCTTGAATAATCTCAGCCTGCATTCCACCAACATCACCGATATATATCAAACCAACACTATTAAACTTTTCTTTTTCCAGCTCCTCATCAAGTGATACTTCAATGATGAATTCATAACGTTCACGAATATCCTGAACCTCTGGGAGATGTGCAGAGATGGCGTAAGGATACATCCTGGTTTGCCTAGACGCCCCAAGCCCAGCTTCTAAGACATCTATGTTTTGACAGCCATTATCCGTGATATTCATTTTGATGAATGCAGCTAAATCAGATGATGGCTCATAGACGACAACTTTTGCTGCATATTGTCCAAAGAAAAGACTCCTTTGACCGCATTGCGCACCAATATCAATAACCGTTTTCTCTTGCAAGGGCAGCTGCTGTAGATATTCTTCCAGTAGCGGAAGAGCTTTCTCATGTTCAACTAAAAGCTGAACATCCTTTCGACCAGCCTCATCTGGCAAGGCAACCTTTACATTTTTGCTTAAAAGTATCTCCTCACACTGCAATTCTTTCTCTTTGCACCACTTTTCCCAAACGCCCCGGTAGCAGTCTTCAAGTTTTCTCACAAAAGCACGTTGATCTGTCAGGACAGAAGACATTAATCTGTCACGAATAGTTCTTTTATATTCATCGATTTTATTTCGATCCGACGCCAGCTCAATTGCTATCTTGATGTAGTCTGCTTCATCTTTAGCAATGAGTTCATGAAGCCCAAGACTTGAAAGAATAGACCCGCCTACCCTTGCAGAATGTCTGTCCCCTTCAAGCACAACGACAGGGCAACCCATAACAAGTGCCTCCATCGTCGTAGTGGTTCCGTTATAGGGAAATGGGTCAAGCGCTATATCAACTTGATTATAGAGCTTAAAATGCTCTTTCATACTTTCGGTGTAACCAATAATGTTGATTTGTTCAGGTAGCACCCCATAACCTTGAAAAATATTTTTCACATCTTGTGCAATTTCTTCGTCTCGAAAAGGAATACTTTTAAGCACCAAACTAAACGACCTGTCAGAACACAATAGTCGTGACCATACAGCCAAAGTCCTTCTGGATAGTTTTGATGACGCATTAAAAGATCCAAAAACAATTGAATGGGCCGCCTCTTTCTTTCTATGCTCTATTTCCGGCAAGTCGTCAGGGGGGTCATAACAGAGAAACAAAGGATCGATCCGTAGCAGTTGTTCAGAATAAAACGGATCAGCCAATTTTTCAGGATCAGCAAAACTATCCGTAATCCTGTAGTCCATCGTCGAAAGACCGGTAGTATCCGGATAACCGAGATACGTTATCTGAACCGGAACATTTCGCTGCTTAAAAAGATCCAGTCGATTTCCACTCGTATGCCCGGATAGATCAACGAGAATATCAATCCTGTCTTCTCGGATTAAATCTTCAGCCTGTTGCGTGGTTAATGTGTGAATATCACGCCAGCTATAAGGAAGCATGGCTATAAATTCTTCGGTAACCTTATCAACAATTTTATAATTGTAATACACATAGGGCTCAACCACGTTTCGGTCATGCCCCTTGATAATGGGTTTCATGAAATATCCGACCGAATGCCTACGCAGATCACTCGACACGTAGCCGACCCGAAGTCTTTTTTTCAATATAGGGAGATTTGTTAATAGCTTTACTTCCAGGTTTTGATTTTTGTTTCCCCACTTAATGTGTGCAGAAAAAATTTCATTTTTTTCTATCTCACTGGAATAGTGCATATTAAACATATAGTTCTGCTGAGACATTGAATCAGACGGATCAATTTCCATAGCCTTTTTACTGACATCAATGCAGTCTTCCTGTCTGCATGCCTGTAAATATGCAAAAGACAGGAGAATATAAGGCAGAATATCAGCTGCATTCAGGTTAATGGCCTTCTCCAGATGAAAAATTGCCTTTTTCGTTTTCCCTCTGCTTCTATAGACTTGAGCCAAATTTACATGAGCTCCGACGGCAGTTTCTTTCTTCTTGATTATTTTCAGAAAGTTTTCTTCAGCCTTATCATAGTGCCCGATTTCAAAATAAATGTTTCCCTGTGAGTTTAACGCCTCCAGATAATCAGGGTTAAGTTCAAGCGCCTTTTGAAATAAATTAATAGCCTCTAATAACTTGCCAGCGGTTCTTTGAGTAACACCAAGTTTATATATATATCTAGATTCTTCGGGATAGAGAGTGACTATTTTAAGAAAATAAACGTATGCCTCTTCGGGCCGACCAAGCGTATTGCATAAATCTCCCAGCATTACATGGGCTTCAATATGCTGCGGCTTTCGGGATACCAGATCAGTCAGCAAGCCATACGCCTTCTCCAGTTGATCATCCTTAATTAATGACTTGATCCTGTCTAATTTTTTAGACCGTTTATTCATATTTTTTTGTCTCAAAAGAAGTTTTTTTTAAGTCTATCTTCAATCAAGCTCAATTTCCAGCAAATAACTCATTGTTATTATGATATAATTTATTTTTTTCATTTTTTATTTATTTTTAGCATTTTTTTCTTAAATATTTTTTCTCAACCTCCGATAAGTATTTTGTAAAAGAGTTCAGCTTCACATAAAATATAAGCTGGCTACAAAAAAGAAACCAAGCAATAAGGAGGTGTGACAATCAGTTAACTTTTTTTTGCAACAGTTTTTTTAAACCGGGCAAGGATGCCCACTCGAAACCCAAATAAACATATTCAAGGAGGAATATCATGGGTCTTACTATTAACACAAATGTAATGTCTCTCAACGCTCAACGTAACCTTGGGCAAACACAAAACAGCTTAGCAAAATCAATGCAGCGTCTGTCATCCGGTCTGAGAATTAACTCAGCAAAAGATGATGCTGCTGGACTTGCCATTTCCGACCGAATGACCTCGCAGATCCAAGGTCTGAACCAGGCGGTCCGTAACGCCAACGACGGTATTTCTCTTGCACAGACTGCTGAAGGTGCAATGCAGGAAAGCACCAACATTCTGCAGCGTATGCGTGAACTTGCAGTTCAATCTGCAAACGACTCAAACACTTCTGCAGACCGTGCTTCTCTCCAAAAAGAGGTTTCTCAGCTCCAGCAGGAACTGAACCGTATCTCTGAAACTTCTCAGTTCAACAACCAGAATCTTCTTGATGGTTCATTCACCTCCGCAAGATTCCAAGTTGGTGCTAACAAGGGACAGTTTATTTCTGTATCTGTTGGTAATACCAGATCTACCAATATCGGTAACTACCAGATCAAGTCTGAAGTTACTGCAACCACAACAGCTACAGCTGGTAACTTTGATGCCCAAACTCTTGCCATTAACGGCAACCAGACAACTGAAACCGTTTCTGTTGCAGCAGATGCATCTGCTAAAGACATCGCTGATGCAGTCAACACTAAAAGCAATGAAACAGGTGTTGAAGCTGAAGCTGAAACCAACCTTAAAATCAGTAACCTCACCTCTGCAGGTTCAATATCTTTCTCTTTAAGAGGAACCAACACTTCAGCTAGTGGCAATGATGCAGTAACAATAGCTGCGGTTATAGAGGATCCTACGGATTTGTCTTCTCTTGTCTCTGCAATTAACGACAATTCCGGAGCAACTGGAATTACCGCGCGGCTTGACAACGAAGGCAACTTGATCATGAACAGCTCCACAGGTGATGATATCCAGATCACCAACTTTGCCTACAACTCCGAAGGTGGTACTGCTACAGCTTCTTTCACTACCTTGGATGCCGACGGTGTCGATCCTAAAGACACAGCAGCAGTAGACCAAACTATCAGTTCTGGTACAGATATTGTTGCACGTGGACAAGTTACCTTCCACTCCAACACAGCTTACACCATAGACGTAACAGCAGGTGGTACTGATCTGCTTGCAGATGCATCAAACGCTTCTGGTTTAGAAGATGTAGCCTCTGTAGATATTGGTACCCAGATAGGTGCTGGAAATGCTCTCAAGGTAATTGACGGTGCTATTGCTTACCTCGACTCTCAACGAGCTGATCTTGGTGCGGTAATGAATCGTTTTGAATCCACCATTGCCAACCTGAGCAACATCTCTGAGAACGTCAGTGCTGCAAGATCTCGTATCCTTGATGCTGATATCGCACAGGAAACCTCTGCTATGACTAAGCAGAACATTCTGCAGCAGGCTGGTGTCTCCATCCTCGCTCAAGCAAACCAGGCTCCTCAGCTTGCACTCTCACTGCTTGGCTAAGATGGCAAACTCTAACCCCGGAGGCGCAGTTCTGGCCTCCGGGCCTTTTTTGTTTAAAAGACCCAACTTATTTTCTTGGACTACAAGGAGGTAGACCATGACTATTGAAGCATTAACTCAATCAACAGGTTCCACCACCCTCAGGGACTCACAGCCGACGTCACAAATTGATAATGCCAGGGTAAAAAATCAAAAGGCCCCTGAAGATTTAGCTGCAGGAGCGGCTGAAAACAAAGACATTCAATCAGAAGAACTTTTAAATGTAATAAAAGGGATAACTGAAAACGGAATGTACTCTGTTCAATTTGAAAACAATGACAACGATGAATTGATTGTTAAAGTAATTGATAGAGATACCGATGAAGTAATTAGGGAAATTCCACCGGAAGAACTGCAGCAGCTCACCAAAAGACTTCAATCGCTTCAGGGAAATCTGGTTGACACAGTAGGTTGATTTTTTTTCTGAAGTGCGAAAGGATAAATATATCCATGCACCCCAGAAAATGAGAGGTATAAAATGTCTATTAGCTTCGGTGGCCTTGCCACAGGAATGGATACCGGTTCAATTATCGAGCAACTTATGGCGCTTGAGCAGGCACCCATTACTAACCTTGAAACAGATAAGACTTGGCTTAGCAACAAACTGACTGCGTACCAGCAGTTTGATTCACTGCTCAATGCATTTCAGACCAGTGTGTCCTCTCTGGTTGACCGTGATCAATACAGCCAAACCACTGTCACACAGAGTTCAAGTGAATTTTTTACGGCAACGACTGATGGCGAAGCTTTACTCAATACCAATTACAACGTAGAAGTCATTGAACTCGCTCAGAGAGAAAAACGGTATACGGATGGATTTGCGTCAAAAACCGATAAGGTCTTTGGCACAGGAGATCTTTCAGTAATCGTCAATAACGTTCACCACGTAGTTAAAATTGATGAAACCAACAACTCCCTTGAAGGGATAATGAAGGCCATTAACGATGCGGGAGTATATGTTAATGCAACCATTATCAACGATGGCAGCGACAACCCTTATCGCCTGACCCTGACCGGTGATAATGTCGGCCAGAGTATCGAAATTGATACCTCCGGCTTAACGACAGGAACCGATATCCAGGATCTCGGCACATTTTACGCATCTCAACTTGCTCAACAAGCCCACATCAAAGTTGACGGTATCGACATTTATAGTGACACCAATGAAATTTCTGAGGCAATTCCAGGCGTAACGCTTGAATTGCTCAAAGCCGAAGAAGGTACAACAAGCAGCCTGGAAATAGTCAAAGATAACAGCGCAATTCAAACAAACATCAATTCATTCATCACCGCCTATAACGATGTAGTTGCGTTTGTAACCGGTCAATCCACCATGGGAGACACCTCCGCCGGTGTTCTCAATGGAGATTCCGGATTAACTGCTATAAAGCGACATTTACAGGACATGTTGACATCAACTGTCAATACCGGCGGAACATTTACATCACTTGCACAACTCGGTCTTGAAACCCAGAAAGATGGAACAATTACTCTCAACAGTTCAACTTTTTCTAAGGCCTTAGAAGAAGACGAGGACAGTATTGTCAATTTGCTTTCAGGACCCGAGGGAAATGAAGACGCAGGTATTGCTTCAAGAATCTATTCGTATCTCAACAAGTTAACAGATTCATCAAACGGCTTGCTCGCCGGAAGAGAAAAAAGCATTACAGACAATATCTCTAGAATTGATGCGAATATTGAAAAGATAGAAGCACGGCTCGAAAAACGTGAGGCAACCTTACAGGCTCAATTTAATGCTATGGAAATACTGGTAAGCACCTATAACGCAACATCTGATTACCTCACGACACAATTAAGTTCTCTCGAATCCTTATGGAATTATAACTCATGAACGGATACGTTAACCAGTACCAGCAGAATCAAATCGCAACAGCTTCCAGAGAGCAAATATTGCTCATGCTTTATGATGGAGCCATTCGATTTTCCCAACAGGCCAAAATGGCTATCGATGATAATGACATGGCTGTTAAAGGGAAATATATCGGTAAAACCATGGCCATCATTTCTGAGCTCATTCGATCTCTTGATCATGAAATAGGAGGCGATATCGCAAAGGATTTGGACGCACTTTACGGATATATGCTCAAAGAACTCTCAAATGCAAACGTAAAGAATGACAAAAAGCCGATTGAAGTTGTTATAACCTTGCTCAAGGATTTGAGAGAAACCTGGGCCGAGGCAATAGAAATCAATAATCAGGAAAAAAACAGCCACAGTCAACAAAACAGCGGTCAAGTGGTTAAACAATTTGCCAGCTCATCCATATAAATAAGACATGCATAAGAGTAAAGAATTTCTAGAGAAATCTATCAGATGTTATCAGCTCATGTTAGAGCATGTTCATAACTTCAAGAAAGCTATTGAACGTGGCTCCCTTACTGCCGAGCAATATAATGATTTCAATAGCAAACTGATCTCTTTGCAAAGTCAGGTCGAAGAAGCTGACAAACAATTTTCCAGTCACTTCGACCAAAAGTCTGAAACTCTGATAATGGATACGCTATTTGCTCAAAAAGAATCGATGATGAAAGAAATTCTTGAGCTTAACAACTATCTATTACCCAGACTCGCATCTCTTATGGATATCACCAGAGATGAACTCGCCGGTCTCAAAAACAATATGCGCACTATTGGCGGCTACCACTCCGGGAAATCCAGCAAAGCTTCAACCGGTAGAATTATCAGAAGAAGCTGCTGATCAGAATTGTTCAGTTTACGCCTCTCAATTCGTTCAAAATCAAATCCTTTACCTCGGCACATGCACTCATGCCGCTTCGGTAAACCTTTTCCATTTCATCTCTATTCCTGCATAAAAGAAAAAGCCGATACCATTGCAGGAAGATATCAACCATTAATCTTTCAATAAAAACAATTCGCAGACAGCCAGGTTCTTTTCGGTTTGCGTTAACCCCATGCGTAATTGCTTGATCTAATTTCCTGGTAAAGGCAATAAAATCAAAAGCATCGAGTCTTAATATCGATTCTACTGTGTTGTAGAATTTCTCAATAAGTTTTGCTGTTTCAGTAGGATAAGTAAAATAATTTTTTTTCTTTTCAGCTTTGCCAAATCTATCAATTATTTTTTTTACTACGATAGCCCTTGATATCATCCCCTGATCAGGAGAGCACTCGTCGAATCTTTTAGGTTCAGCTCCGTGAATTTTTGCACCATCTGATAAATTATAAACAGCTGTCCCACTGACATTTTTTATTTGCCTTTCAATTTCAAGTTTGACTTTATAGAAGAATTCATTTGTATAGCAAATGTTATTATCAGTAAAGTTCGGTTCAACCTGAAACAGTTCGCCAAAAGCACTTTTTATCCTGTTGGATTTTTCATGAATTCCACCAGACACGAATTTTTCATCGGGGTTTCTGAAACCGACATCAACTCCAAGCAAATACACTTCTTTGGGTTGACAATCAAAGGCAAAAGCTGAGCCTAGTGTTGTTGTTGAAGGGCCTGTCCCATCGAGATAATAGGTAAAATCAGCAACATTCGGTAAATTTTCTTCAATAAGTAAAAGCGGCACATCAAAGATTTTTATCTTATCAGGCTGAACCTTGTAGTTAGACAAAAATGGAATGGTGTGATCCAGATATAAACTGTCGACAAGCTGGGACTCCATGCTTACTTGGAAATCAGGTTCGATCCCAGCTTTTTTTAAGGGAAGCACTGAACTGTGAACAGCAAAAATAATTATGTTTTCCCGATGTTTTTTTAACCATTCATAACCATTTTTCAAAGAAGGACCAGATGCGGTGATAACAATTACAGCATCTCTTAACAATGCATTTGGCTTTTTACAAAGAATAGGCAAACCGGCTTGAATATTTTCGCTACCATTTCTATATGCCTCGATCTCTCGGTCAAAGGAGGTGGTAATCCCTTCCAAAACATTCTGCTGCAGTCTTAGTTGCTGCATTATAGGTTCAACGGCAGGATGGTTATAAGCCCATAACCCTCTAAACCACAAGCAAGTGGAAATAGTTACAGTCGAATGAAACTCTTCCAGCATTGCTTGATCAAGAACCGGACCGATTGAAAGTGGCAATTTACCGTATTGCAGATAAATCTTTTCATAATCCAGAAAATAGCATGACACTTCGAATTTTTCCGGATCAGGTTCAACCAAAAGAATTTTAGAAATCAAATGGGAATCAAGTAACTTATCAATATGCATTGCATAGAAGATGCCGACAAACACTGTTGGGGGAAGCACCTTGAGATCATTCTCATACTTACCTAAAAGGACCTTTTCAGCTTTCATGCGTTCCGAGACTTCCGGTGTATTTTCGGTAAAATAATCAGCGAAATATTTTGCTATCCCATTATGAACAGGAGACTGCTTGATATTGACAGGCTGGAAATTGACAAAGTTGCGCCAGGCACCGTGTTCTTTCTTCCCCAACTTTTCAAGAAAATCTTCCAGGTCTTCAGGATGCGCAATTTCTCCTGATTTTTCGTGAACGATTGACAGGAAATTTTCGGTCAGCGTTAACTGATATGGACAATGTGTTGACTCGATAAACTTATCAATTACT
>QKIH01000128.1 GCA_003249645.1 Desulfobulbaceae bacterium
CTGCATGCCACCTGAAAGCTGTGAAGGGTAATGATCGGCAAAACGTTCCAGCCCGACCATGTCAATCCATTGCAGGGCTTCTCTCTCAGCACCCAGCTGACTTTTGCCGGCAACTTCAAGACCGAACATCACGTTCTTCTTCACGGTAAGCCAGGGAAACAGGGTATAGCCCTGAAACACCATGCCGCGTTCCGGCCCCGGCTGGCTGACCGGCTTGCCGTCGAGCAAGACGTCCCCTTCCGTTGCCGTCTCAAGCCCGGACAGGATTCGAATCAGCGTCGATTTCCCGCAGCCGGACGGTCCGATTACCGAGAGAAATTCTCTGCGATAGGCCTTGAATGAGACATCCTCAAGGGCGGTTATGGAGCCCTTTTCTGTTGTAAAGCGCTTGGTAAGGTTCTTTGTCTCAAGAATAACCGGACGCTTTTTCAGGCGCTGGAACCGCTCTATTACTTCCTGAGACTGTTCCTTGTAGCTTGGAAGATTCAAATTATTCATAACGCTCACTCTTCTTCCTGAAAAAGGTAAAGGTTTTATCCCGCGGCTCGGTAACAAACTCGGCAATCATCTGGAAAAAGGAACTTCTCTTGCCGCTCTTCCAGACAAAGATGTTGTTGCCAAGCCAGGCAAGAAAGAGATCGGTTGTCAGCCCGATAATGCCGATCATCAGAATTGCCGCATAAACGTTTTCGTAAATCCTGTATTTTGCCTGCTGATTGATAAACCAGGTGATACCGGTACTGGTTCCGACCACCTCGGCAACAATGAGGTAAGTCCATGCCCAGCCAAGCAGGATACGCATATCAAGAAAGACATATGGTGCTATAGCCGGCAGAACCACTTTCCTGAACATCGTTGCACCTTTGGCGCCAAGCGTCTGTGCTGCTTCCAATAACGGAGGCGGCAGTTGTCTTGTGGTATTTGCAATCACCAGGACCTGTTGGAAAAAAGTACCGATAAAGATAATGGCTATCTTCGGCGCATCGTTAATACCAAGAACCGCAACCGCCAGTGCACCGAAGACAGGCGCAGGCATGTACCTGAAAAACTCCATGAACGGCTCGGTAAGTTTTGAGAAAAAATCAAACACACCGCACATGATGCCAAGAGGCACACCGATAATTGAAGACAGCAGAAAGCCGTAAAAGACCACCCTGATACTGTGTGCCAGACTCTCATGCAGCCATGGGTCGTCGGGACGTCTCGGTTCTGTCTTGAAAGCTGTATATACCGCCGTCAGAACCCGGTGAGGCGGTGGAAGATAGACCGGATTGACCGGCCTGCCGGTTAAAACCGCCCCACCGCTCTCTTTGAGCCTTTCGTTTTCCTGTTCATAAACATCCTTCAAAACATACTGGCCTTCCTCAAGATAGAGGCTGTCTCCGGCAGATTCGATCTCCATCATCGGATGCCAGATAAAAGGCAGATAGCTGACCGCAGACCAGAGTGCAAGCGGGAGCACAAAGGAAAGCAGAACAAGCACAGCCTTCTTTTTCGAAGGAAGTTCTTTTTGAATGGAAAACCAGGACATAATTACGCTTCCTTATTTCTTCATTGCTTTGGTAAAAGACGGATCAATAGACTTCTGGACGTTGACCGGCTCGTCATACACCTTGTTTTCGATCATGAAGTCATCTGAAATCTTGCTTGATCCATAGATAGAATCAAAGCCTTCTCCCGGTTTGAGAGCATCCAGAGATTCTTCAAGAGAAAGGATCTTGGTGCCTTTCAAAAACGGCTCGTATTCTTCAGGAGTTAGAGAAACGCGAGCGGAAAGAATTTCGAGCATCTCGTCATGGTTGGCAGGGTTATTCATGTAATCAACAACATCATACCAGGCAGCAACAACTTTCTGCCAATCGTCACGGCGTTCCATAAGTGATTTCAGAGATACTGCAAGAACATCATAGATAAGACCGGGGGCATTGGCGCTTGTGTAGATCTGTGAGGATCCCTGCACAGATTTTAAGGCCTGACCGGAGTTAGGCTGCCATGCAACAATAGCATCAACATCTCCAGAGGCAAGCACCTGTGCGGTCTGGTGGGTCGGAACGTTTACCAGAGTAACATCCTTCTCGCTCATGCCGTTGTCTTTCAAGGCGTTGATAAGAAGCAGATGGCTTACACAACCGATTTCAACACCGACTTTCTTGCCCTTGAGTTCTTTAACAGTGCCGACGCGTGGGCCGCCGACCACTTTATCATTACCGTTGCTGATGTCGTTAATCATGATCATCATGTTCCTTGCACCGGTTGCATTCATGATAAGCGCATCACCGTTTGTTACTGTCACGGCATCAACCTGACCGGCTGCAAATGCATCCATTGAAGCCATATACTCAAACCATTTGAGCTCCACTTCAACGCCCTGCTTTTCAAAAAAACCTTTTCTCGCCGCGATGTCCCAGGCTATCCACCCCGGCCAGTCACTGTAGGCAATTTTTAAAGGTTCGGCACAAACATTGCCAGCCATGATCAATACGGCTAATATACTCATCAGCCATTTCATTCTCAGTTTCATTGTTCTTCTCCTTTTAGTTATTACGAATAAAGAAATTGGTAATAAAAATACATTTACAAAATTTGTGCCGTTTTTACTTTCAGACAAATCTTTTCAGATATTTTCCTTCAACAGCTTATTCTATTTGAGAAAGAAGGGAGGAAAATGAGAAGAACGGAGAAAATCCTCACCTCTATCTTCCGCAGGCATCTTTTCAAATCTGTAAAAAACGAGGAAATAAACCTGCCATTTCTTCACACTTTTGTGCTGAAACGTAATAAAAGTTTTTCGTAATTTGCTCAGAAGAAGAAGCGTGATTATTTGCATGCAATAACAACAAAAAACTTCTTGCCCACACCGGAGTTGCTTATTAAGATTGCCTATCAACTTCTATTACAAAATTGTCTTTCAGCCATATTGAATGCGCAAATTTTGTGATTTTGATTATCTACCGCGGAGGGACCGATTGAATGGAATCGTTGAAGAACTATGATCCGGGCGATTTTTACGATGAGTTGTTTAAGGCGCCGGGAGTTCCCAGATCCGGCTCAAAACTTCTGATCGACAAACTTATCAGCATGCCTCCGGGCGAGCTTGAAATGCGCCAGAAAGCTGCCGAAGCCCTTCTGTTAAAGATGGGTATAACCTTTAACGTGTACGGCCGGGAGGAGGGAACTGAGAAAATATTTCCTTTCGATATCATCCCGAGAATTGTCGGCTATAAAGACTGGGAGATCATCGAATCCGGTCTCCGCCAGCGGATCTATGCACTGAACTGTTTTCTGCAGGACATCTACAACGAAAAGAAAATTCTCAAGGATAAGATCATTCCTGAGGATTATATCTATAGCAGCAAGACCTACCGAAAGGAACTGGAGGGTTTCACCCCACCTAAAGGAATCTGGTGCCACGTCACCGGAACTGATCTTATCAGGGACAACAACGGTGACTTCTTCGTACTGGAGGACAACCTGCGCTGCCCGTCCGGTGTATCCTACGTTTTAGAAAACCGTCAGGTACTCAAGCGCTCTTTCTCACAGGTATTTGAAGATTCCAGCGTACGTCCTGTGGATGAATACCCCGACAGATTACTGGCTGCCCTTCGTCATCTGGCCCCAGGAACTACGGACACACCCTGCATCGGCGTATTAACTCCGGGCATCTATAACTCCGCCTACTTCGAACACTCTTTCCTGTCGCAGCAGATGGGTGTCGAACTGGTTGAAGGACAGGACCTGGTCGTTCAGGACGGTTTCGTCCACATGCTCACCACCAAAGGACTGCAGCGCGTTGACGTGCTTTATCGCCGTCTTGATGATGACTTTCTTGATCCACTTGTTTTCAGACCCGATTCAATGCTCGGTGTACCAGGTATCATGGAAGTATACAAAAAAGGCAACATTGCCCTTGCCAACGCGCCCGGAACAGGTATTGCCGATGACAAGGTCATCTACGCCTTTGTTCCGCAGATTATCAAATATTATATGGATGAAGATCCGATCCTGTCGAATGTTCCAACATATATCTGCGACGACAAAAAGAGCCGTGACTACGTTCTTGATCATCTTGATGAGCTGGTGGTCAAGGCGGCCAACGAGTCAGGCGGCTACGGCATGTTGATCGGCCCGCACGCCACTGAAGCTGAACGCCTTGAATTTGCAGAGAAAATCAAGGATGAACCGCGTAATTACATGGCACAGCCGACCATCAGCCTGTCACGGGTACCGACCCTGATCGGACCGGAACAGGTTGAAGGCCGTCATGTTGATTTACGTCCGTATGTTCTGTTCAGTGATGATATCTACGTTCAGCCGGGCGGTTTGACCAGGGTGGCGCTGAAAAAAGGTTCCCTAGTAGTTAACTCGTCGCAGGGCGGCGGCAGTAAAGACACATGGGTACTGAAAAATCCTGAAAATTAAGAGAGACTGATATGCTAAGCCGTGTTGCAAATTCGATATACTGGATGTGCCGCTATATTGAGCGGGCCGAAAACGTTGCCCGTTTCATAAGCGTTAACACCAACCTCCTGCTGGACATGCCTTCAGAAGAAAATAAACACTGGGAACCGCTGATCATGGTTACCGGCGACCAGGCTCACTTTGAAGAGAAGAACAGCGACTATACCGGCGAGTCTGTTGTGCGCTACCTTACCTTTGAACGGGAGTACCCCAACTCGATAATTTCATGTGTCGCGGCCGCTCGTGAGAATGCCCGTTCGGTTCGTGAGATTATCTCGGCGAAAATGTGGGAACACCTGAACAATTTTTATCTCGAGCTGATGAATCCACGGGCACTTCCCTTCGCACTTAATGAGCCCGATCGTTTTTTTGAGATGATACAGATGCGGTGCGCCCTTTTTACCGGTCTCATCGAATCGACCATGAGTCATGGCGAAGCGTATAATTTCGGATTTATGGGCATGATGACGGAGCGGGCCGATAAAACCTCGAGAATCCTTGATGTAAAATATTTCATGCTGCTGCCCAAAGCATCAATGGTAAACACCGCCATCGACAGTGTCCAATGGATGGCCGTACTCAAGTCAGCCAGTGCATTCCAGATGTTTCGCAGACAGCATCACCGCATCACTCCCCGGCTGGTGGCCGATTTCCTCATTTTTGATGACGATTTTCCCCGGTCGATCAAGCACTGCCTGCATCGGGCCGACGACTGTCTGCACCGTATAACCGGAGCCCCTGCCGGGACAGCGACCTGTCAGCCGGAAAAGCTTCTTGGCCGCCTTAAAGCCAATATGGAATATGATGACATTGAAGAAGTACTTGAGCACGGCATGCATGAGTATCTTGATGATTTCCAGACCAAGCTCAATGCTGTGGACAATGCCATAGGCACCACATTTTTCAACATAAAGCAGATTCAGGAAAGCAGCAGTCAGCAGCAATAATATCTTAGAGTTCATGAGTTTTATTCGTATAATGAAATTTTTGCGTTTAACTGCTTTCATTCAAGGTGACCTACATGGGAATTCACGTCGCACTCAATCATAAAACCACTTATCTCTATGACCGGGAGGTAAATCTCTCACCCCATATTGTGCGGCTTAAACCGGCCCCGCACAGCCGGACGCCGATCCTGAGCTATTCGATGACAGTCAGGCCGAAAGACTACTTTCTCAACTGGCAGCAGGACCCGTTTTCCAACTATCTCGGACGCCTTGTATTCCCTGAAAAGGTCGAAATGTTTGAGGTGGAAATCGATCTCGTTGCCGATATGATTATCATCAACCCGTTTGATTTCTTTCTTGAGCCGCAAGCTGAAAAGTTCCCTTTTACCTATGAGAAAACACTTGCCAAGGAACTTGCTCCATACCTGAAATCAAAAGAATTAGGCCCGAAACTGGAAGCCTTTCTCAAAACCATTGATGTCAGCATACCTCGCCAGACCATCGACTTTCTGGTTGATCTCAACCAGAAGCTGAACCAGCATATCAGCTATCTTATTCGCATGGAACCAAACGTCCAGAGCTGTGAAGATACGCTCACCCTGAAAAGCGGCTCCTGCCGCGATTCCGCCTGGCTGCTGGTCAATATTTTCAGGCATCTTGGCCTGGCAGCAAGGTTCGTTTCCGGCTATCTGATCCAGCTCGCTGCCGATGTAAAATCCCTCGACGGACCTTCAGGCCCGGCACAGGATTTCACCGATCTGCACGCCTGGACCGAGGTATACATCCCCGGCGCCGGCTGGGTCGGTCTTGATCCGACTTCAGGACTCTTTGCAGGAGAAGGGCATATCCCCCTCGCCTGCTCGCCGGAACCGCAAAGCGCAGCACCGATCACCGGAGCACTCGACGAATGCGAGGTGACCTTTGTCCATGAAATGAGTGTAACCCGGATTTTCGAAGCTCCGCGCTCAACCAGACCATATCCCGAAGAGGTGTGGCAGAAAATTGTTTCACTGGGGGACAGGGTCGATGAACAGATCAAGGCCAACGACATCCATCTCACCATGGGCGGCGAACCTACTTTCATCTCCATTGATGACATGGACGGTGCACAGTGGAACACTGAAGCCGTCGGTCTTGAAAAGCGTACCCTTTCCGAGCGCCTCATCAAGAACCTGCGCAAAGAGTGGGCTCCCGGCGCATTTCTCCATTACGGCCAGGGCAAATGGTATCCGGGCGAATCCCTGCCCCGCTGGGCTCTGGGCTGTTACTGGCGTGCAGACGGCCAGCCGATCTGGCATGATGAAACACTTATTGCCGATTTTGAAAAAGACTACGGCCATACTGCTGAAGACGCCAAGCGTTTTATTGACCAGCTGGCCGACAATCTCGGGGTTTCAAAAAAATTCATCCGCGAGAGCTACGAAGATGCCTTTCATTTCATGCATCAAGAACAGCAGCTCCCGGACAATGTCGAGCCGGACGACCCCAAACTGAAAGATCCGGAAGAAAGAAAACGGATTATTGATACCTTCAGTAGAGGTCTTAATGCCGTCATCGGCTATGTTCTGCCATTGCAGTACGGCAGCTGGATCAGCGGTCCATGGCCGTTTCGCAGCAAAAAACTGCTGCTGCTGCCCGGTGACTCCCCGGCGGGCTTAAGGCTTCCCATCGAATCACTGCCGTGGGTATCGGCCAAAGACCTCGATCCTTCCTTTCCGGTTGACCCGATGGTTGAACGCCCGCCGCTGCCTGATGCCGATGAAATGGCAAACCGTATTTACTCGTACAAAGCTGATGAGCACGATAAAAACGTTCATCATCAGCCGAATCCGTTTAAGGACCTCAAGCCGGTCAGGGGGGAATCCGCCTCCTGGGTTGTCAGAACAGCACTCTGCGTACAGCCCCGTGAAGGGCGTCTGCACGTTTTCCTGCCCCCCATTGATGTTCTTGAAGGCTATCTTGAACTGATTACAATCATTGAGAAAACTGCAAGACAGACTTCTCTGCCGGTGGTTATTGAAGGCTATTCACCACCACATGACCACCGGCTCAAAGGATTGAAAATCACTCCCGATCCAGGCGTAATAGAAGTCAATGTTCAGCCGATGGATAACTGGCAGGAACTGGTGCACTACACTACCTCACTCTACGAGGTTGCCCGCAATACCAGACTTGGCACTGAAAAATTTCTGGTAGACGGAAAACAGACCGGCACCGGAGGCGGCAATCATATCGTGCTCGGCGGTGCAACGCCATCTCAGAGCCCCTTCCTTCGCCGCCCTGACCTGCTGAGAAGCCTTGTTACTTTCTGGAACAACCATCCTTCGCTCTCCTATCTGTTCTCCGGTTTGTTTATCGGGCCGACCAGTCAGCAGCCCCGTATTGATGAAGCCAGACACGACAGCCTCTATGAGCTTGAAATCGCCTTTCAGGAGCTTGACCGCCATCTGAAAATGGGCCAGTGTCCGCCGTGGCTGGTTGACCGGCTGTTCAGAAACCTGCTGGTCGATGTTACCGGCAACACCCACAGGGCCGAGTTCTGCATCGATAAGCTCTATTCGCCGGACAGCTCTTCCGGCAGGCTTGGTCTTCTTGAATTCAGGGCCTTTGAGATGCCGCCGCACAGCCGCATGAGCCTTGCCCAGCAGCTGCTGCTGCGCATCTTCGTGGTCTGGTTCTGGCAGCAGCCGTATAGGAAGAAACTGATACACTGGGGAACAAGACTGCATGATCAGTTCATGCTCCCTGAACTGGTGAAAGAAGACTTTAACGATATCCTGCAGACATTAAATGATGCTGGGTTCGACGTCTCCATGGAATTTTTTCATCCTCATTTTGAATTCCGGTTCCCTATTCTCGGCAGGATTCAGTTTCAGGGCATGGAACTGGAACTACGCCAGGCCCTGGAACCGTGGCATGTTCTCGGCGAGGAACCAGGCGGTGGTGGGACGGTACGATATGTCGACTCTTCAGTTGAGAGACTGCAGGTAAAGGTAACCGGAATGGTTGATTCCCGCTATGTAGTCACCTGCAACGGGAGAAGAGTTCCACTGAGACAAACCGCTAAAACCAATGTCATGGCAGCAGGCGTCAGATACAGAGCATGGCAGCCGCCTGCCTGCCTGCACCCGACCATCGGGGTTCATACTCCTCTTACCTTTGATATCTATGACACGTGGACAGAAAAGGCCGTTGCAGGATGTTCATACCACGTCGGTCACCCGGGAGGGCGTAATTACGAAATCTTCCCGGTAAACTCCTACGAAGCGGAAGGCAGAAGAAATGCAAGGTTCATTGTCGGCGGCCATAGCCCGGGAGTACACCGGCCATTGCCGGCTGAAGAGTCGAATAAGCTCTTTCCGTATACGCTTGATTTGCGTTATCAAACTTATTAGGATGAGCAGCTTAACAATTATAACCGGAGAAATTTTACAGGTATATTTAGTTCTATATGATCCACAATTCGCCACTGGCCGATGTTTCTTCCAAGTCGACAGGTATTTTTGATGCAGCAGGATTTTCACAGCATAGCAACGGTGAACCGTATATCAACGGCAAACTGAAAGCTGAGTGGAAGTTTTTGACCGACTATCTCAGCAAACTCGGTCTCGACGGCTTGAAGGAGCGCCAGCTCCGCGCAACCCGGATGCGCCACGACGATGGTGCAACCTACAACCCCTTTGACAACAGCGGTGAAGGTGCCGGCTGCTGGTCTCTGGACACGCTTCCTCTGGTCATGACGGCTAAGGAATGGCGTCAGCTCGAAACCGGTCTGGTACAGCGGGCAGCAATCCTTGAAAAAATTGTTGCCGATGTTTATGGCCCGCAGAAGCTTCTCAAAGAGGGAATCATTCCGCCGGAACTGATTTACGCAAATCCCGGCTTTCAACGGGACTGCCACAAGATGGAACCTGCCGGAGGCCGCTACCTGAACCTCTTCGCCTTCGATCTCTACCGCGACAGCACAGGCAAGTTTCGTGTCTTTAGAGATCACGGATCGTTTCCGGCTGGTCTTGGCTACATCCTTGAAAACCGCATCATTACTTCAAGGATATTTTCAGATCTTTATCAGAAAGTCGACATCTGCCGTCTGGCCAATTTCTTTCATACTGTTCAGCAGGGACTGCAGAAAAATCTTTCCCTCACACCCACGGATTCGGCCATTGTTATCCTCTCTCCCGGACAGGAGAGCCCCTTTTACTTTGAATATGCCCTGCTTTCAAGATATCTCGGCTATCCGCTGGTTGAAAGCCAGGACCTTACCGTCAGAGACAGCAAGGTATACCAAAAGAAGCTCGCCGGTCTGGAACGGGTGGAGATCATCATCCGTTACCTCCACGACGAGCAGCTTGATCCATTTTCGATGCAGACCGGAAGCAATCTCGGCGTTGCCGGACTCTTCCAGGCGGTGCGTGAGAAAAATATCATCATTATCAACAGCCCGGGCAGTTCTTTTATCGACACCCCGGCACTGGGCACCTTCATGCCGCAGATCTGCCGGACCATCATGGGTGAAGACCTGCTCATCGCCCCCCATCCAGCCAGATGGTGCGGCAGAAAAGAAGATAAAAACTTTGTCACAGCACATCGTGAGTTGTTTGACCTTACAAACGGTCTGGTATCACACCATCTTGCAGCACGTGAGCCGATTGATATTTTCAGCAAGCAGTCGCACGAATGCCTTGCCCGGGAAGTATTGGATTCCACTGTTGTTCCAAGTCTTACACCGAACGGAATAAGACCTGGCTATGCACTGTATCGATTCTTCGGCTGCGCCACTGAGTACGGTTTTTCTTTTATGCCGGGAGCGCTCGTCATCTCTTCTCACGACAGATCAACTCTGGTATCAGGAAGTGCCGACAACCAGATGAGCAAGGACTTATGGGTTATTTCCGACTCTCCGGTTGAACCGTTCAGTCTTATCGAAGGAATGAAGACCGTTGTCGATATTAAACGCAGCGGTGATCTTGCAAGCCGGACAGCAGACAACTTCCTCTGGCTTGGTCGATATCTTGAACGGGCTGAAGATGCCATTCGCCTTATCCGTGCCATCTATCACCGTCTTACCAGCGAAACAAGGCCGGAGAATTCGCCGGAACTGCCTTTTCTGTTGAACCTGCTCCGTATGAGGGGCATGCTGCCGCCTGCGGCAAACGAAGACAAGGTCCTGCGCCCTGTCAGCACCCTGGTGGTCCAGCTCAATGACGCTCTTTTTCGCAAGGAGTTTAATACCAGCGTTGTAAACACCCTGATCGCCGTCCAGAATAGTGCCAGAAGGGTTCGTGACAGGCTCAGCCAGGATTGCTGGAAAAGTATCAAACGACTCGATGATTTTATCGTCAGGGGAAACATTGACACCCTTGATCTGCTCGACCAAACGCTCTATAACCTGAACAGCTTCTCAGGCCTTGCAATGGAGAGCATCACCAGAAGCCTTGCATGGCGCTTCATGGATATGGGCAGACGGATTGAACGTGCCCTGAACCATGTAGAGCTTATTGACATCGGCCTGCACCGGAGATGCAGTTCAACCAGTAATGCCCTTGAAGCCCTTCTCGAAGTGGCAGACTCAATCATTACCTACCGTTCGCGCTACCGCACAAGATTTATGATTGAGCCGGTACTTGACCTCCTTCTCGTCGATGAAACCAATCCTAAAAGCCTCGGCTTTCAACTGGCCCAGCTCTCAGAACACATAGAACACCTACCAAGATCGACAGACCAGAAATTCAAGACCCCGGAAGAAAAAGCCATTCTCGCGATGCTGACATCTGTAAGGCTGCTGGATCTGGGAACAACCTGGAAAGAAGGCGAAGAAGAAATCGAGCTGGAACCGATGTACGCATTCCTTGATACCATCCGCGAACAGCTGCTTGATTTTACCCAGTCCATAACCGAGCATTACCTGAGCAGGATACCTGCAACCTCTCATTTTGCTACTCTGCACAATAAATAGGCCATGAAGTACAGCATTGAACACATTACTGAATATGCCTATTCCGAACCGGCATCACTTTCCTACAATGAAGTGTTTCTGCAAATTCGCAACACACCGGTTCAACAGGTTAAGCAGTATGCAGTTGACATCACCCCCACTCCGCTAAAGGTTTTAGAGCGAGTCGACTTTTTCGGCAATGTATGCAGGACGTACATGGTTCAGCAGCCTCATCAGAAAATGAGAATCCGCTCCAATTGTATTGTCGAAACATTGAAACACCCGAGCCTGAACCCTGGTGCTTCTTCTGACTGGCAGCTAACAGCGCAGCAGCTTGCAGAGCCTGCAACAGAAGAGCAGCTTGATGCCAGCCAATATATTTACAAAAGCCCGCTGACGGTTATTGATAAGGAAGTTACAGCCTATGCGGCCCCCTCATTTCCTCCAGGACGCCCGGTACTTGAAGGTGCGCTTGAGTTGATGACCAGAATTTTTACAGATTTCACTTACGATAAAAGCGCCACCACAGTAGACACCTCGGTTCTACAGGTGCTCAGAAAAAAACGCGGCGTCTGCCAGGATTTCTCTCACCTCTGCATCAGTGCATTACGCGGTCTCGGACTCGCTGCCCGTTATGTCAGCGGCTACCTTGAAACCCTGCCTCCTCCCGGCAAAAAGAAACTGGTCGGCTCAGATGCGTCCCACGCCTGGCTTTCGGTTTATACCCCTGAATACGGCTGGGTTGACCTTGACCCAACCAACAACATGATGCCGAACGAACAGCATGTTATTATCGGCTGGGGCCGGGATTACGGTGACATCACACCGGTAAAAGGCGTTGTAATGGGTGGCGGAATACACAATCTTTCCGTCAGCGTCGACATGAATCAGATAAAATAAGAACGATCTTCAATTGCATCTTTTGGTACCAATTGCTCATCCAAAGCTCTTGAAACAATGATCCTTAAAAGATAGGTTGTTTTGTAGTAAATAACTCAAAATTACACTTTCAAATTTAACGGCATGCATCTTCCATGAGCATTAAACGCCTCTGCATCGATTTCTTCTGCTGCCAGATTCTTGCTTTGCTTTTTGTTTCTCTTGCCTATGCGGACGGACAGGGGTTCATTTTTAACGTTACTGTCAGCGTTGATGTCAAAGAAAATATCGTCCTTGCCTGGCAATATCCCGCCAAAAGTAAAAATGTTGAAATATACCGTCGATCTCTGGGGGCAGTTGGTGTTGCAAGCTGGGAAAAGATAGCGAGTATCTCGTCTCCGGAACAGACTTATACAGATATCTCAGTAAAAAATGGCGAATCTCTGGAATACAGAGTTTTGAGTGAGACAGGTCAAACAAGTTTCTTCTGCATAACCAAACACGCACCACTGGTTGATTATCACGGCGGCGTTCTGTTCGTTGTTGATAAAACACATGTCAAGCATCTTAAACAGGAACTGACTCTTTATGAGATGGATCTGGCCGGAGACGGCTGGGATGTTTTTCGTCTCGATTGGGAACGGCATGACAAATACCATCCGGAACGCGCCCATGAACTACGAGAAGCTATTCAAGATCAAGTCAAGCAGCATCCTCAGATTAACTCGGTTATCCTGTTCGGCAAACTGCCTGTTGTAAAATCAGGATATCTGGCACCGGACGGCCACAACAAAAGGCCCCATGAAACGGATACGTACTATGCCGATATCGATGGCGAATGGACAGACGAATATCTCAAGATTGCTGATGTTAACATCCCAGGAGATGATATTCTTGATCAGAGAACCTACCCTTCTCCTCTGGAACTGGCAGTCGGCCGGATCACTTTCCATAATATGGAGAAATACCATAAGACTGAAGAAGAATACCTGAAAGACTATATCCACAAAGTTCATGCCTGGAGACATGGGTATAGAAAGGTTCCATTGCAAGGGGTTCTTGGTGACACCAACAATGGGTATTACCTTTTCGGTTCACGAAATATCTTCTGGACAATGTTTAACGGCAAGATCATTTTTGATTTTCAGTCGGTTTATGAGCAGCCCTATATGTGGCTAGGAATGATTGGTAAAATTAATCAAGCACAACTTTATTATAGAGGAATTTTCTGTATGAACTTCAAGAGTTACAAACAGACATTCTGGACAGATAACAACCCAATTCGGGGGCTCCTTGCTCAACCTGACTGGGGGCTGGCAAGTATGTGGGGGGCAAGACCTCAATTCTATTTACATCATATGGCTGCCGGCAAACCCATCGGATATTCGTTTTTACGCACACAAAATAACGGCTTCAATGATATTCCAGAGTATTACCCACAGGATTACAATTCATTAAATAACGTCGTCTCCACCAATTTACAAGGCGATCCTACACTTCGAATGCATCAGATTCTTCCGGCTTCACATGTCGCGATCACGCAGGAGCAGAATGCTATTAAAATCAAATGGAGAAAATCACCCGACACAAACGTGATAGGATATCACATCTATAAATCAACCGATAAACTCAAAGGCTATAAGAGACTTACCGAAAATCCAATCAATGCTACCGAGTTCAGTGATCAACAACTTTCTGGAGAGAAGACAACGTATTATCAGGTTAGAGCCGTTGGTGAAACTGATTTGCCAACCGGCACCTATATGAACCAATCTCAGGGGCTGTTTGTAAGTCTTACCTTCGACAATAGCAAAGATGTAGAACAAAACGCTGCAGCATCTTTGTCTGTTGAGACGAACAAACGTGAAAGATTCAAATTTATCGAGAATACCAGTAACCAGATATTTTTTCCTGTCATAGTAGAAAACCCGCAGCACGGAAGACTGCGCTTCATTGACCAAAGATGGTATTATCAGCCACAGCCCGGCTACTCAGGAAACGATACTGTACGTTATATCATCTCTGATGGAGTACATTTCAGTGATGCAAAACTGCTGGACATTGAAGTAACCCCACAGCCGAATTGACAAAGTCAATTTTTATGCTGTCGCTTGCAATCCGATGAAGTTCAACAATACGAAATAGTTGTTTGCAACCCATAAACAGAAAGTTTCCTTCCCTGTTCCAAACCGATTTCACTTTTTTATTTCAGACTATTACGGCACTGCCCCCCACCCGTGAAGCCAATCCATTCTATCTGTTAAATTCACAATGCGATTCGTGAACTAGGCGCTGCCCCAGAGATTCCTTGTGGTCATCGTGAATGTTTTCAAAGTGCACTGCAAAGCCATCATCTTTTACATTCACGACCTTTGCTTCCGTTTCGAGTTTCGTTATAAGAGCATCATGTTCTTTAAAATAGATCGATATCACGACAGTATCACCCAAAACGGGAAGATTGGTTGAAGATTTTACAGCACATCCACTAATCGAGATATCGACTATCAAACCTTTGAATTTGGCATCGTTGATATAGTAAAAAGCATAATGGTTATATAAGTAAAATCTCAAATCCGCACGCTTGGCGGTTCCCTGAAGCTCCTGTTCAGCCTCTTCAAGACTTTCAACGAGGATGACACTATAGCCCTGAAAGTGTAAGGAAACGTTGAGCAGCTGTTTAAATATCAGACTTTCTTTGTCTACGATTCGGACAACACTTCTCACTTTATTATCAATGAGATATTTTGTGATTTTTCTGAAGGTTGGAATAATCGAAACAGCAGCGAAAGAACAGCTCCTGAAGTCTGTAATAACATCAAAATTAGGGGATAAATCGGAAACGCAAAAACGTATATCCGTATAAAGTTTATCGAGTTCTTTTTTTGAAATATGACCTGAAAAAGTTACATATAGCCTGTTTAAGGAAATATCAGCCTTAATTTTTGATTTATCCATCTGATTCCTGAAAACAAGCTGCTTTAAAAATGATCTTAAATAATAACAAATAAATAACCGTGATGCTCAATCGGACATTTCTTTGATCTGATTCATTTGAAATACCCGCCAAATCCTGAACAACTGATCTTCCACAATTAGGAGAGATATGAACCTGCATTTTCTGAATTATATGAAAAACAAATTTGCTATGTCAAATAAGCATCTCAGATAAATCTTGTATGAGGGATAAGAGAAAAAATACCTTATCGAACAGCTTGATCTGGTGGAAACCTGCCGACAGCTTTCCGACAAGGCCGAACCTGCCTGTCTTTCAGTAACTGTAGAACTTCTGGTAATTGCCGACACCAACGAAACACAGCAAAGCTCGATGCTGACAATCTATTTGCCTTCCTGGTTGGACGTGGTATCATCTGCGGGTATTCTTACCTATTTTAAAAATCCCGGAGATAAGGTAAAACAAGGTGATATCACAGTGGAAGTTTTTAACCCGCTGACAGATGAGGGAAATGGGACAACCATACCGGTAAACACCGTAACCGACGAAGTTCTTTTTTCATGAAATACGGAAAGATTCGCAAAACCCGGAAAAATCCTCGCAAAAGTAGCTGGCAAGAAACCTCTTTGGAAAAAAAAGACGAACTTCTAACTCTATAAATATACCGGCACAATACCGGATAAAGATTATTACAAGACTAACGTGAATGTGACCACAGACCCGTTTCTGCAATGGATCAGAAACGTCTCACCATACATACATGATCATCGCGGTAAAACCATCGTCGTGATGGTGCCGGGCGACTGCCTTCACCAGGGAATGTTCTCGGGTATTGTAAGTGATCTTGCAATCCTGCATGCTCTTGGAGTACGACTGGTCGTTGTGCACGGTGCCCGCCTGCAGATCGATGAGGAACTCGAGCAGGATGGCTTTGTCTCCAGATTTCATAAAGGGGTCCGGATAACAGAACGTGAACATCTTCCTTCGATCATGAAGGCAGTCGGTGCAGTACGATGGCAGATTGAGGCAATGTTTTCAAGCGGGCTGCCCAATTCACCGATGTACGGTTCTAAAATCAAGGTTCGCAGCGGCAACTTCATTAACGCCATGCCCAAAGGCATTATTGACGGCATTGATCACCAGATGACCGGCAAGGTAAGAAGTGTGGATGGAAGTGCCATCAGTGACATAATAAAAGATAACGGTATTGTCCTTCTTTCTTCTCTTGGTTATTCAATCACCGGTGAAGTATTCAATCTCTCCTTTGCAGAAATCGGTGTCAGCGTCGCCAATGCGATCAAGGCTGATAAGGCTATCATCTTTAATGATGACGGCCCTGTTTATGACAAGGAAGGGAAACTTTACAGTGAACTGACCCTCGCCCAGTGTAAGGAATTCCTGGACGGTGAAGACCTTCACTCGCCTTCCAACTCCTATTTTTCTCTGCGCGCCTGCTATTCTGC
Source organism: Desulfobulbaceae bacterium (assembly GCA_003249645.1). GTDB lineage: Bacteria > Desulfobacterota > Desulfobulbia > Desulfobulbales > Desulfocapsaceae > SZUA-575. Next base: position 16,636 of record QKIH01000128.1, read on the forward strand.
CTGCAAAAAAGGTGTTCCGAGATCTCATATCATTTCATCGGCTGAAGACGGTTCGCTGCTCAAAGAGCTTTATACCCGCGACGGTCACGGCACCATGGTATACAATGACAGCTACGAAGTGATTCGTCAGGCAAAACTAGAAGATGTCAACGGCATCATAAATCTCATCACCCCGCTTGAACAAAAAGGAATTCTGGTCAAACGATCACGGGAAAAGCTTGAACGTGAGATTGACTATTTCTCTGTTCTTGAAAAAGACGGCCTGGTCATTGGTTGCGCTGCCCTGTATCCTTTCGATGAGTCATCAGCCGGGGAACTGGCCTGCGTTGCCATCATGAAACAATACCAGAAAGCAGGACGTGCGCCTTCCCTTCTGGCTCATGTCGAAAAGCAGGCGGTTGCGAGAAACATCAGTGAAATCTATACACTGACGACACAGACTGCGCACTGGTTCCTTGGTCAGGGGTTTGTCGAGGTCCAGGTGGATGCCCTGCCCGCCAGCCGTAAAGCGCTGTATAATTTTCAACGAAACTCAAAAGTATTCTTCAAGCAGCTCTGAACCATTAGGCCGCTTCTGAAACTTTTTTTTATGATTTGGCGGGATATCCCCCGCCAAATCACTTTATTCCGTTACAATATGGCTATTGCTTTCCATGCTCTTTGCAATTTTTGGGGATCTTTTCCTTGAAACAATTACCATAACAAACAATTTTCTTGCTGATTATGTAACCCCATAATTTTTGAACGGATCATTTCTCAGACCTGTTGCCATGGCTCAAGTTTTTCACCCAACCGCAGACGATTCAGGTACCCGCCTGGATCAGTTTCTCCAGAACAATTCGCAATCTCTTTCCCGCACCAGGATTCGCAAGATTATCGACCTTGGCGGCGTGCATATTAGCGGACAGCGTATCAGAAAATGTGGCTTCCAGATAAGTAAAGGCCAGGAAATAATACTTCATCAGGATAAAGGCTCTCTTGACCCTTATCGCATTCAGCCGGATCACGTCCTTTATCAGGACCAATACATCATCGTCCTGAACAAACCTGCAGGGATTGAAACACAACCCACCCCGGCACGCTTTAAAGGAACCCTTTTTGAAGCGCTGCAGCATTACCTCGGTCAAACCATAGCCCAGAACAGGATAGAGATCGGCATGGTACAGCGTCTTGATCGTGATACCAGCGGGGTAATCGTCTTTTCAATCCATAGGGATGCCCATAAAAATCTGAGTGAACAGATAAAACAGCATACTGTTCAAAAAGAATATCTGGCCTTTGTAAAGGGCTTACCGCAACCTGAAGAAGGAACGTATCATTCTTTTTTAGAGTACGACAAAAAGACCCGTCGCATGCAGTCGACCGAGCTTGGGGGAAAAGAAGCCATTACCCACTACCGGGTAGAAAAAACATGGCAGGAAAGCGCCCTGGTTTCCGTGCGCATAATTACAGGACGAACCCACCAGATAAGGGCTCATTTTGCAGAAAACGGGCACCCGCTGCTCGGCGACACCCTTTACGGAGGGCCAGTTTTTCTCGAAGGGAATAACTGGAACAGACAATGCCTTCATTCATGGAAACTGAGCATTATTCATCCCCGAAATGGTAAACTGCTCAGCTTTGCTGCACCTGTCCCTGCTGATATGGCAGGAGCACAAAATTTGCAATAACCCATCACATTTTATACATTTCTTTTTGATTCATCAGGATGATCCCGCCTGGCTTCCAGCGATGTCTCTCCCAAAGACGATCCCGCAGTGGAATACTTGCGTTAACCTCAATTTATTATTCTTATTCATCCAGCCATCTCTCATCAGGACCAAGATCAAATTCATTCTCTGTAACACACTGAAAATACTAAAATAGTTTAAGAAAAAAAACTATACCACATAGTGGGTATTTGATATTTTTTTCTTTTTTGTTTACATAGCTGGAACAATTTTTGGTAAGCTTGTTGTCTATTGTTACAAGTAAGCTGTAGAAGAAAAAGTATTCGGATCATTTATGAACGTTTCAACATTAGATATATTGTGGATTGTTATCGCTGCTGCCCTTGTTTTTTTGATGCAACCAGGGTTCATGTGTCTCGAATCCGGACTTACCCGTTCGAAAAATTCAATTAATGTTGCTGTCAAGAACCTGGCGGACTTTATTCTGTCGGTTCTCTCTTTCTGGGCAGTAGGTTACGGCCTGATGTTCGGAGACTCTCTTTTCGGGATTATCGGAACAGATCAGTATTTTTTCGATGGTGCAAGAAACGGCGGACTCATGGCCTTTTTCCTGTTTCAGGTCATGTTTTGCGGAACAGCAACAACCATTTTCTCCGGTGCTGTGGCAGAAAGGATGAAATTTTCTTCCTACCTGTTAGTTGCTTTTATCCTCTCCTCATTCATTTATCCTGTTTTCGGTCATTGGGCCTGGAATGGACTGGAGTTGGGACAAAGCACCGGATGGCTGGCAAAAGCCGGTTTTGTTGATTTTGCCGGTTCAACAGTGGTTCACAGTGTCGGTGGCTGGATTTCTCTTGCTGTCTTGCTGGTAATCGGGCCAAGAACAGGCCGCTATGACAATAAATATAAGACCTTTGGCTTTAACGCCTCGAATCTGCCGCTTTCGGTACTGGGAACGTTTCTGCTGTGGTTCGGCTGGATAGGATTTAATGGCGGCTCCACCCTGCTTATGAACGGTAATGTGCCCGCTATTTTGGTGTATACCACAATAGCAGGAGCTGCCGGTGGCTTCTCCAACCTGCTGGTCGGCCATTTTTTCACCCGTATGCCGAGGGTCAGTTTCCTGATCAACGGTTCTCTGGGAGGGCTTGTTGCAATAACAGCGAATTGCCATGTCGTTAATGCTGCGGATGCATGCCTCATAGGCATTGTCGCAGGGGCAATAGCCTACTTCTCAGAGGCACTGCTCAATCATTATGAAATTGATGACGCAGTAGGAGCTATTCCCGTGCATCTTTGTTGCGGTATCTGGGGAACTCTCAGTGTGGCTTTATTTGGTGATCCCCAGCTGATCGGCACAGGATTGACCATGATCCAGCAGCTGGTAGTACAGCTGGAAGGCATATTCGCTGCTTTTTGCGTAGCATTTATCGTTCCGTATTTTCTGATAAAAACCATTAACAGGTTCCTGCCGTTACGGGTCACACCAGAAGAAGAGCATAATGGCCTGAACTTTTCAGAACACGGTGCAACCACTGAGCTCGTTGATCTCCTGCAGGCCATGGACGAACATGCCGTGCTCCGCGACCTCTCCATACGTATGCCGGTTGAACCGTTTACCGAGGTCGGCCTGATTGCCCAGCGATACAACCAGGTCATGGATTCGCTGGAAAACGCCCTATCACAGACTGAAGCTATCGTTTCAACTGCCAAAGACGGCATCATTACCTGCCTCAGGGATTCACTTGCTGTTGTCTCGATTAATCCAAGCGCAGAACTTCTTTTTGGCTATCCCAACGGACGTATACCGGAAAAGCTGACCCTTGCTGATCTTTTTGCACAGCATGAATTTAACCGCATTGGAACCAACATTCTCGGCGGAAATTCCATCCGGACCAGGGGTATGACAAGCGATGGGAGAGATTTTCCCATGGAAGCGGTGATTACAGAAGCCGGAGCGGGGAATGAAACATACCTGATTGGTACATTTAGAGATATCACGGAAATGAAAAACAGGGAGGATATCCTACGCGAGTCCGAATTGAGATATCGGCAACTGTTTGAAAATACCGGAACACCAACCATTATCATTAACGATGATGGATTAATTGCCATGGCAAACCATGAATTTGAAATTCTGACCGGATATGACAAGAAAGACGTCGAGAAACAGATGCATTTTCATGCCCTGGTCTCAAAGCAAATGCTTCCCGAACTGATACAGTTCCGTAAAACCAGACTCGCCGGTTCATCAGACGCCGTTCCCCGGGCCTATGAAACTGAAATTGTACTGAAGGACAACACTACCAGGCCTGTTTTCATCAATGTTGCACTGACACCCGACACCCGGAAAACCATAGTGAGCTGCGTTGACCTGACTGAACTGAAAAAAGCCCAGACGTCTCTTGCCAAACAAAGAGCCTACTTTCTACAGCTTTTTGAAGGCTCCTCACAGGCAATTATTGCGCTCGATATCCATGGCAAGATAACCAGTGTCAACCGCGGATTTGAAGATATTTTCGGATTTAAGATCAACGAAATAAAAAATAAATCGGACAGATTAATCATTATTCCTGATGACCTCAGGGAAGAATCGAAATCAATTCTCGATTCTGTGCTGGCAGGAAATATGATCAAGAGAGAAACTTATCGACTCCACGCCGATGGTCGACGAATACCTGTTTCTCTGCTCGGATTTCCAATCAGGGTTGACGGCCACCTTGAAGGTATATTTTTTATCTATGAAGATATCTCCGAAAGAAAAGCCTTTGAAAAACAGCTCTATCAGCAGGCGTTTTTCGATGGACTGACAAAAATTCCAAATCGAATCCTTTTTATGGAACGGCTTGAGCGGGCGGTTGAACGTAAAAAAAGAAATAGTGAGTTTTCTTTTGCCGTCCTGCTGGCTGATCTCGACAGGTTCAAATGGGTCAATGACAGCATGGGCCATCTGGCAGGTGATCAGTTGCTTCAGACAATCTCGGAGCGTTTTACAGACTGTGTCCGTTCAGGGGACACAGTTGCAAGACTGGGCGGGGATGAATTCGCCATACTGATTGAAGAATTCGAGAAGAATTCGCAGGTAATTGAAATTGCAGAACGGCTGCAGATTGCAGCGCAAACTGCTGTGGAAATAGACGGCTCCGAGGTTCGGGTCAGCTCTTCAATCGGTATTGTGCTCAATACTGAATCGTATGATAAAAGCGAGGCCATTCTCCGGGATGCCGATCTTGCCATGTACAAAGCAAAAGAGCTGGGGAAGGCGCGGTTCCAGGTGTTTAACCGGCGTCTGCACCAGCTTGCATCTGAAGCACTTGCATTGGAACAGAATCTGCGAAAATCAATTGAGAATGAAAACTTCATTCTTCACTACCAGCCGATTATTTCAGTATCGAGTAAAAAGGTTATAGGGCTTGAGGCCCTTGTTCGCTGGCCAAGCCCTCAAGGATTGATACCGCCGGATAAATTTATACCCGTTGCCGAAGAGACCGGGCTTATCATCCCTCTCGGAGAATGGGTTCTGCGAACAAGCTGCAACCAGTTGAAGAAGTGGCAGCTAAGCCAGCCAGGCTGCGAAGAAATGACCATTAGCGTAAATATTTCTCCCAAACAGTTTACCCGCAGCGACCTGGTTGCCACGGTGGAGGAGATTCTGGTAGAATCGGGGCTTGAGCCACGATTCCTGAAGATTGAGATTACCGAAAGTGCCATCATGGAAGGCGGCAATTCTGCCATTGATAAAATGAAGAGACTCAAGGCCTTGGGGGTAAGTCTTGTAATAGATGATTTCGGAACCGGCTACTCTTCACTGTCAGCCTTGCAGCAGTTTCCAATTGATGAAATTAAAATTGACCGGTTGTTCATTAATAATATTGAAAAGAGTGCAGATAACAAAGAGATTGTCAAAACCATCGTTTCATTGGGGAAAATTCTCAACCACGGCATTGTCGCCGAAGGCATAGAAAATAAGGAACAGCTTAAAATAATAGAGGATATGAAATGCAATGACGCTCAAGGTTTCTTCTTTTCGTATCCGGTCGATGCAGAAGCTCTGGAGACGCTCTTTATAAAAATGAAAAAGACAAACTGATAAAAATAAGACAACCGCTTAATTGAAAAAACGGTTGTCTTTACATCATTGAAGATAGGCACTCCAGAGCCAGGACAAAGGCATCACCAGAAGAAGAGCCGGCAGCATATTGGCAATCGGGAACTGTTTGATACCGCAGATCCGAAAACCGGTTGCCAGCATGATCAGACCACCGCATGCTGAAAAATCAGCAAGCATGTCAGGCGTGGTCAGCGGCAGAATCATCGATGCACAGAAAAACAGCAAAGACTGAACAGCCAGCTGTGGAATCATGAGAATCCCTACAGAATACCCCATCGTCGAGGCGAAAATCGGTGCGGTAAAAAAATCGAGAATTGCCTTTACGATGAGTAAAGTCGAATCCCCGGTCATGCCTTCTGTCAACGCACCGTAAATCCCCGTCCCGCTCATACTGAAAAGAACGGCAAGAGCGATGAACTTATCGAGAAATTCCTCCTGGCTGATTTCTCCGGCTGGTTTGGTGAATTTTTCCACCAGTTTTTTTGAACTTCCCGCTGCTTTTTGAATGAGATTTTCCAGCTGGATAATTTCACCAATCAGCGAACCCACGACCAGGGCAAGGACCACCGGGGCAAGATAAACGACTTTAACAATCATGGCCACACCGAGTCCCATGGAAGCACAACCGAAAACCATTGGCATGCGAACCTTGAGATTAGGATTCAGCCTTGAGCCAAGTGATGCCCCGATAATACTACCAGCCAGAATAGCAGTGCCATTTACTAGAGGACCAATCATTTCATTTCCTTTTGCGGCACAAATCCGGCCACATCATAACAAGAATAATCTTCACCCATAAAATGCTTCAGGAGATCCTACGGGAAAAACGCATAAAAAACGACCCATTCAACAATCAGGAGGATGTAATCCCAAACTCCGTGGCCGTCTTGGTATAGAAAATAGCGAGCCCCTCTTGATTAATCGCATCAAACATACGCTCACACTCTTCCTCTGTCAGCACCAGCACAACCTGCATGGGGCGGTCTTCTAAATCAAACATCGATTCGGAATGGTAGCGTCCGTCATGACCGAAACCCTCCTGTCCGGACAGCACCGTTGCACCGCGAATACCCAGCTGTCGTGCTTTGTTGACCAGCCACTTTGCAATAGTGAGATCCCCCTGCCCGCGACTTTGCTGAGTAAAAAATGTGACAATATATCCTTTCATATATGCCTTCCTCTACCATAATAGTGTTAACAACTGTTTTAAGTGTATTCGCAACATTTATCAGCTACCGAAAATCACATACTATTTTTACGTATTTTCTTCAGCATGACTGTGTTGAGCTGCTGCATGACTGCATACCATTTTTCAAAAGCCTCCGGTCCCAGATCATCAAGTAACGAGGCGAACCAGGCAGACAGTTCTTTTCTGACAAAGACAACATGCTTTTCAAACTCAACATCCACCGAAAGAAGAATTTCCCGTCGATTGTCCTGATTCGGTTGTCGTTCAATAATTTTCTTTTCCACCATGCGTTCAACCAGGGCCGATGCGGAAGATTTGGAAAGCCGCATGACAGCTGCAAAATCTTTAAGAGAACAAGGGGCGATGGTTTTAAGCAGCAAAGCAGCATGGATATGATTACTGCTGATCCGTACAAATCTTTTATCATCGATACGTGATTTGATATCTTTGATTACCACAGAAGTAATATAGTCTCTCAACAGTCCGTCTGTTTCAACAATGAACGATACTTTCTCCATGTAATCATCTTCGGTCATTGTTATCACCTCCATCTCTCCCGTGAAATCGCTTTCCCACAATATCTGGCAATTACTTCCGCATCAGTTAATAACATGAACTGTCCATATTGTAAACTTATTAAAACGTTCCTATTCCACGTATCCTTTTACAACTATTTTTTCGTGGACAATAAGCCTTCTGGAATATGTTATCAGCCGCATGATATAATTGTCTGACGAAGTGAAGGAGACATAAGCAACCCATTATCTATTAAGTTTGCGAGGACAAACGCATGTCTTTGACACTACAGTTATTTTTAAACAGATAAAAAGAATGCCAATGATGCAACAGCCTGTTGAAAAAAGCCTTGTCAAGACGTATATACACAGTGGTATTTTTCAAAGGATTACTTTTTCGGCATAAGCAGAAACAACTAACAAATCTGCACGTACCGTTTTTTTGAAGGAACAATGAAAGGATCAAATTTTCTCATATATATTTTTGGCGCACTGCTGCTTGTCAGCTTCTGGGCATTCATCAATCAACCAGAAGTTGAACCTTCCTGGCCGGACAAAGTTCAGGGATTCGCCTTCCAGCCAATGCGTCCATGGAATGACCCGGTAAAACACGAATTACCGACAGAGCAGGAGATCGATCAGGATCTGCAGCTCCTGGCCGGGAAAACCAATGCTGTCAGAACGTATTCCGTTGAAGGCGTGCTGGCCGAGATTCCGCGGCTTGCAAAACAATATGACCTGAATGTCACCCTTGGAATCTGGCTCGATGATAACCTCGAACAGAATGAACAGCAGATTGAAACCGCCATTAAGGTTGCCCGGGAAAACTACCGGAATGTTATTCGTGTAATGGTCGGGAACGAGGTTCTGCTGCGCAACCAGCTGACCAAAGAACAGATGTACAGCTACCTCGACCGGGTGCGTGAGGCTTTAGACATTCCGGTCAGTACTGCTGAACCATGGCATATCTGGCTGAAAGACCCCGAGCTTGCAAAACACTGCGACTTTATCACGGTCCACCTGCTGCCGTATTGGGAAGGCATCCCGTTGGATTACGCAATAACTCACGTGGTTGAACACTACGATATGATCGCAAACGCATTCCCGGACCAAACAATTGTCATCGGCGAAGTAGGATGGCCGAGCAACGGCAGAATCAGGGGAGGTGCGGTCGCGTCTGCGGCCAACGAAGCGATTTTTCTTCGACGTTTTCTGAGCCAGGCTGAGCAGGCCGGTTATATTTATTATATAATGGAGGCCTTCGATCAGGTCTGGAAACGCCAGGGAGAAGGCTCTGTCGGGGCTTATTGGGGTGTTTTCAATGCGGAGCGGCAGGCCAAATTCCCCTTTACCACCCCCATAGTCGGGACACCCGAGTGGCAGATGCTGGCGGCCATTTCAGTCTGTTTCGCAGCAATTTTATTCATGCTGCTGGTCACCGATTCAAAAATTCTCCGGGTACGGGGACGCAGCTTTCTCGCTATCGTATCCTATTTTACAGCCACCAGCCTGGTCTGGATTGTCTACATCTACTTCCAGCGTTATCTCAATGTCTCCGATATCACTGTCGGACTGGTGCTTGTTCTTGGTCTGATTGGCGTGCTGCTGGTTATTCTGGCAGAGGCCCATGAATGGGCGGAGGCTATCTGGGGTATCCAGCACCGCTGTGCCATACCCATTGCCACTGAGAGTGATGAACAGGTACCCTTTGTTTCCATCCATATTCCGACCTACAATGAACCGCCGGAGATGATGGTTGAAACCCTTACTGCCCTGGCAGCCCTTGATTATCCGCGCTTTGAGGTAATCGTCATGGATAACAACACTCCCGACCGTGACACATGGGAGCCTGTTGCCAAAGCCTGTAAGGAACTTGGTTCCAGGTTCCATTTTTACCATGAAGATAAATTAGAAGGCTACAAAGCAGGTGCATTGAACTATGCCCTGGAAAGAACATCGCCGAATGCAGAGGTGGTTGCAGTAATCGACAGCGACTATATGGTTGAAGCAAATTGGCTCAGAGACCTGGCCGTACAGTTTCTGCAGCCTCAGATTGCCATCGTTCAGGCACCCCAGGATTATCGTGACGACCAGGAAAACCTGTTCAAGGCAATGTGCTATGCAGAATACAGCGGATTTTTCCGAATCGGCATGGTCATCCGCAACGAACGCAACGCTATCATTCAGCACGGCACCATGACCATGGTCCGCCGCTCTGTTCTTGAAGGAATCGGCGGCTGGGCACAATGGTGCATAACCGAGGATGCCGAACTCGGCCTTCGTATTTTTGAAGGCGGCCATGAAGCGCTCTACGTGCCTCTTTCCTACGGTAAAGGCCTTATGCCTGATACCTTTGTCGATTTCAAGAAACAGCGCTACCGCTGGGCATACGGGGCCGTACAGATCATGCGACAGCACCGCAAGACTCTGCTCGGCAGAAGAAAAGCCGGTCTGACCAAAGGCCAGCGCTATCATTTCCTGGCGGGCTGGTTGCCCTGGCTTGCCGACAGCATCAATCTGATCTTCACACTGGCGGCACTCTTCTGGTCTACTGCCATGATAAATGATCCCAGTCGTTTTGATCCGCCGATGTTCATCTTATCGCTGGTACCGCTTACCTTTTTCGTCTTCAAATTTTTAAAGATGTTCTATCTGTATCGCTACCGGGTTAATGCGACAATCAGCCAGTCACTGGCCTCCGCTATGGCCGGACTTTCGCTCACCCACACCATTGCCAAGGCAATATTATATGGCTTTGTAACAACGAAACTGCCATTTTTCAGAACCCCGAAGAAGGCGGAAGTCAAACGTTTCTGGTATGTATTTCAGGCAGCCCGCGAAGAGACCCTGATGGCAACAGCCCTGCTGCTTGCCTCATGGTTCCTGAACAAATACACCCCCAACCGCGGCCCTGATCTGCTGATCTGGATTGCTGTCCTGCTGGTTTTAAGCATCCCGTATCTGGCCTCGATTTGCATGTCATTTATCGCCGTCTCGCCCTGGCTTCCCGCAACCTGGCTAAGAAAGAAAAAAATACCTACCAGCAGCTCACTGCCCATTCCAGAGCAGAAGACCGACGCCACAACAGACGACTCAGCAAAACCACCTATTTCAGAATCAGAACAGTAATGCATTCCAGCCGATTCTTTTCAGAGAAGCCAGCCATGGCAGCTCTTGTTTTTCCCTGCCTGCTCCCGATGATCTATCGTCTTTCTGTAGCAGGCTTGGGCAGCTACCCCGGCCTGCTTTCAGATTTCGCGACCGGCACACTGCTTCTGAGCATCCTTTTGCTGGTACGGTTTCGACTGCTGCGTGCACTGTTTCTCTTCTGCTGGTTCATCCTGCAGATCGGGGCAATCGAACTCAATGCAGCCGTCGGACGTCTGCCCGTTGTTCAAGATGCTGTCTATCTCACTGATCCGGTCTTTGTCTCCGGCAGTATGAGCGGTTTTCACCTTGCGGCACCCGTTTATACCATCCTGCTTGCAGCCTCCGTGCTTCTCGCGCTTATCTTTCCGCTGCGGTCCTGGCACCTGCGCACGACAGCTTCCGCCATAGTCATTGCCGTTGCAGGCCTGCTGCTGCATTCAGCAATCAGAACACATGTTCAGGGCTCTTCTGTCAGCTCAATGTACAACGCTGCACACTGGCTGGTGGTGGATGCCTTCCATCAGCATGAATTGAAGAAACATCCGGCAAAAGTCTCCGCTCAACTGATGGAATCGCTGAAATGGAACGGCACTGAAGGCACAAGACTTCTTCCTCAGCAAAAACCGAGTAATGTTCTGCTTGTAACCCTGGAGGGAATCCCCGGTATTGCACTTGCCAGCATACGGGAGCAGATGAACCTTTCCGGCGAATTCGACGATCTGAGCCTTTTCGACCAGGCCCTGCAGGGGGCAATGCTGGTTCCCACATTAACCGTGCACAGTCATCAGACCATAAGAGGGCTGTATGCAATCCACTGTGGAGACTTCAGCAAATTCACCTTTGATATGCCGAAAGCCTACGAGTTGCTCATGGACAAGCAACGTGGCGAAATGTGTCTGCCCGCACAACTGGCGGCCGATGGATGGAGCACCCACTATCTTCAGGGAGCCCCCCTTGAGTTCATGAACAAGGACAAGGTCATGCCCGTTATCGGTTTCCAGGAAGTTCACGGGGTTGAATGGTTTAAAAACCGGACTGTTACTGATTTTATCTGGGGTGCCATTGACGCTGATTTTTTCAGCGGTGCCAAACAATACATCACCGAACTTCGGCAGCATGACAAACCATGGTTTCTGTCCCTGCTCACCGTCGGAACCCATCAGCCGTTTTATGCATCAGAAAAACTCGTGAACAAATATGGTTCCCGGAGAAAAGCCTCCATGGCCGAACTTGATCTTGCTGTTACGGATTTTCTCGGATGGCTCAAAAACGAGGGGGTCCTGGATGATACCCTGGTCATCTTTACTTCTGATGAATCCCACGGATCAAGCTTTGCAGAGTGGACCGCCAGCTGGGGGTATGCCGCAGTTTTCTCCCCCGACCGCAGGGAGCTTCCACGCTATAAACAGGGCGAGTACGGCGCCCTTGATTTCGAAGCTTCGATACTTGACTATTTTGGCCTCACAATCCCTGATCAGGTAAAAGGCAGGAGCCTTTTCAGAAACTATGATACAGGCCGGCAGATGTTTTCCTATACTTCCAGCCGACTGCGCTGGCATAATCCCGCATACGGCCTGCTTGAATGTTCAGGCCCTGACAATTGCCGATTTTTCCCCGATACCGCAATGATCGGCTTACGGCCTGAACCGGCAACAGAGAGCCCCATGGATCCGCACGAAATGTACGCAACAGCTGCTCTACTGGATCACTCAATCAGCCCTTTAGGTGGAAACCGTATTCTTGATTTCAGCAACAAAGAGGTACGCAATCTTCCTGAAACCATCACCAACGAGTGGACAGAAAATCTCGTCGGCGCACAGTACCTTGATTTCCCAGCAGGTTCACGGGTTCAGGTTGATATTACCCTTCAGGCCTCGGGAGGAAGTGATACAGAGGCCAGACTACGCCTAGTGTTACGGCAATTTGAAAAAGATGTGCCAGACATCAAGGTTCCTGAAATCCCCGTACTCCACAACGGCGAAGAGACATCGATAAATTTTAATTTTGACAACCCGAAAAAACGCCAAGCCTTTACTTTCCATCTGGTTGGGGAAGGGAAAAATACGAAACTGCTGGTCAAGAACTTCAAGGTGACCATTATGGAAAATAACTAGTTTGCTAGTTTTCCTTCTTCCGGAAACCAGATATACAAATATTATTCAAGAGGGAACCTCCGGAGAAATTCTCCTTCCACCTCTTTTGCCTCGGGGATATGGCCGGCAAAACGTTCAAAGGCATCAAGCCCTTGAAAAAGAAAGAGTTTAAATCCTGAAAGATTTTTTATATTCTTCTTTCTACAGGCATCGAGAAACTCCGTGTTTTCCGGGGTATAAACTGCATCAAAGGCCCATTTCTGCGAACTGATAACCGTTTTATCAAAGGCGCAGCCCGGGTACTGAAACATGCCGATGGGTGTGGCATTGATCAGTCCGTCCGCCAACCTTGTCTCTTCAACGATATCATCACCTGCAAGGCGCATGATCATTGAATCATCACCAATCTGTTCGATCAGCTCTTCAGCACTCTGCCGGTTGAGATCAGAGATAACCAACTCAGTTGCACCAAGTTCGCGCATGGCACAGGCAATGGCCACACCGACGCCGCCGGCACCGAGCATAAGCACCCTGCCCGGCTTAAAATCAGCCCCGAAGGTTTCTTTGAATGCACGCACACAACCTGTGTAATCAGTATTATCAGCCCGCATGCTCTTACCATCAAAGATCACCGTATTGACCGAGGTAAGACCTGCAGGAAAGCCATCCATCAGGGTGACTGATTTTATCGCCTCTTTTTTGTAGGGATGAGTCACATTTACCCCTGTGTACCCCTCACGCTGACAACGCAGAAGCTCTTCTGCAATATCCACCTCCGGCTTACCGGCAAGATCCATAGGCTGATAGGTGACATCAAGGCCGTACATTTCTCCAAGCAGTTCATGGAGGTTCTTTGCGCGGCTGCGGCCGATATTATTGCCCAAAAGGCCAAGTCTGACTGGATTTGACATAATACTGTTAATTAATAACCAAAAAGTTTAGGAAGACCGATGACGGTCACAGGGACAAAGGTGATGATAACAAGAACAAGCAATTCTACCAGGAAAAGCGGTATGATACGTTTTGTCAGCTGCCCGATGCCAACGCCTGCAATTGAATCGGCAACAAAGAGACAAAGTCCCATGGGCGGCGTAATAAGGCCTATCATCAGGTTAAAAACAACCAGAATACCGAAATGCGTCGGATCGACCCCCATGGAAACGGCGATGGGATGAAGAATAGGCACCAGCACCAGCATGGCAGCAATCCCTTCAAGAAAAAGTCCGACAAAGAGGAACAAAACCATCGAAGCGAGCAGGAACACTGTTTTGCTGGTCATATATACCAGAGCAAAATCAGTGATCATGTTCGGAATACGGTTGTAGGTAAGCAGCCAGTTGGCAGCTGCAACAGCTGATATGATGATCATGATAACTGCACTGTCCCGCATGGCCCGGGCAAATATCTTCGGCAGTCTTTTCACTTTCAGCTCACGAAAGACAAGCAGCCCGACAACAAGGGCATAGGCCACGGCAAAGCTTGCAGCCTCTGTCGGGGTAACGACACCTGCCAGGATGCTGCCGACAACAAAAACCGGCATCAACAGCGGAACAATTCCCTGTACCAGTACCGACCTGGCATTCTTCTTCACACCATGATCCACATCTTTTTCATAGTGCCCTGCAAAAAGCCAGACATATATTGATAGAAAAATAGCCAGCAGTACGCCCGGCATAACACCCGCCAGGAAAAGGGCCGGGACAGATACTCCGGTAACCGTCAGAGCATAAATAATAACCGGAATACTCGGTGGAATAATCGGTCCTATTACTGAGGATGCCGCAGTAATAGCGGCGGCAAAATCTCTTGGATAACCGCGTTTTTCCATTTCCGGAATAAATACCCGGCCAATGGCAGAAGTATCTGCCACTGCAGAACCTGAAAGTCCTGCAAAGATAACCGATGCCCAGATATTGACCAAGGCAAGACCCGCTTTACAGCGGCCAAACAGGAAACTGGTGAAATTGATGATACGGGATGTGATTCCCGCTTCATTCATCAATTCGCCGGCTAGAATAAACAGTGGAATGGCAAGCAGCGGATACGATTTTATCCCGCCGAACATCTGGGTCGCAACAATACGAAGATTATAAGGAAAATCTCCAACTGCCATGAAATACAGAAGGGCTGCAATGATTGAAAATGCTATCGGCACCCCGAGAAACAGACAGACCAGCAGAATGAGGTAAACCATTACTTTCCCTCCTTTCTGTGCGGCCGTCCATTGCACCCCAAAAGACGCTGAAAAAACTTGAGCACTGCTGCTGTTGAAAGCATTGCACCACCAATCATAATAGCTGCCTGCCAGGGATACAGATGTCCCAGCCAGATCACCCAGTCAAGAGATGTCGTCTCACTGAGACTTTTAGCAAGACCGATAAGACCGGAAGCCTCTACTCCGCCCCTTTTTACAACAAACAACCAGCCGGAATATGTTAAAACGACACAGGTAACGGCCATGATCAGATCAACCAGCATCATCAGCCAGCGGCGCTGCTTTTTGTTGAGAAAAG
The DNA here is from genome assembly GCA_003249645.1 of Desulfobulbaceae bacterium. Lineage (GTDB taxonomy): Bacteria > Desulfobacterota > Desulfobulbia > Desulfobulbales > Desulfocapsaceae > SZUA-575. The sequence goes on from QKIH01000128.1 coordinate 31,877, forward strand.
TCAGCATCATGGTGAATCGAATGTGCCGGTCCTGCATATATGCCCAGGCAGCTCCGAAAACCACCCCATAAATTGCAATAAAAACGGGTAACTCTTCCCCCCATGTGTATGATTTTCCAATGGTATATCGACGAATGGAGTTGAATAATATCAACCCGAACAGAGCAAACATCGACAACGAGGCACCACTTGCAAAAAGTGCGGAGAAAAATGAGGCGAGACGGTTAATTAGGCTTTTCATTAACAACTGTATCTATCTGATTGGTAAAACGATCAAGAACTTTCCGGACAAACAAAAAGCCGGTGAATATCCGTGATATTCACCGGTATAATTTGAGGAAGGCTTATTTTTTTGTAGCTTCTGCTACTGCGGCATCAAGCTTGTCAATCCAGACAGCATCGTCGCCGAGTTCACCGGCAAGCCATTCACGAACTGCCGGCTGGGCAAGCTTCTTGAATTCAGCAAGTTCATCAGCTGTCGGAGAATAAACCTGCATACCCTCTGCGGCAACCTTGGTTACACCCTCAGCTGTATTGAACTGCTGAATGGCACGCCCCATAACACCGGCTACCCGGGCAGCCTTTTTGATGATAGCCTGATCATTTTCAGGCAAGGAGCTGAAAAACTCATCATTTATAACGATGAAGTCGGCACCGTACACGTGACCATCAAGAATCAGATATTTCTGCAGCTTGTGAAGGTTGTTGTTGTAAATAACACCAACAGGGTTTTCCTGGCCGTCAACAACTCCGGTGCTGAGTGCATTCGGCAGTTCAGACCAAGCAATAGGAGTAGGTTCACCGCCGAGTCCTTTCACCATTTCAACATACAGAGGAATAGGCATTACTCTGAATTTAAGACCCTTCATATCCGCAGGAGATTTTATCTCTCTCACGTTGTTGGAGAAATTCCTGAATCCGGTCTCTCCGTAGGCAAGAGTGCGAAGCCCTGTCTTTTTGAGACAATAGTCGGCAAGCTCATCTCCGAATGGTCCGTCAAGAACATCCCAGGCGACAGTGGCTGATGAAAAAGTGTATGGGATATTCAACACGTCAGCAGGCTTGCATACTTTGGCCATGGCACCGGAAACAATTGCCATCGTGGTGGTTCCTTCCTGAACCTGCTGTACAAGGTCGGTTTCATCACCAAGTGCTTTAGCAGGAAACAGTTCAACAGTAATATCTGTCTCGCCTTCGACGATATTTTTAAAAATGACGCCCGCAGCGCCTTTTTTGGAATTCTGCCATTCTGCAGGGTCAACATGACCAAGCTTAATGGTAGGCGCCGCCATAGCAGTTACTGAGAACAGACTCAGAGCACCGGCCATCCCCCAGGCAATAATAGAACGCTTCATACAACTCCTCCTTTCGTTGTTTGAATCTATATGAATTTCTCCCGATCTTCACGGTGTGGCAATAATAGGTGCGGATTGTATCCGACCCTCAATAATTTTCACCCCTTTTTTTGGCCTTTTCAGGTTATCTGCCGGAAAATATCGTTTTTTTATTTCGACGAAATCATGGGGACTTAAAGGAATACATCAATGGTATACAATCACTAAAAGCAATGCTTAGTAAAAATTTATGGAAGGAATTTCATGGTAAATAAAAAACAGAGTAAAATTCTTGTACCTGATGATACCAGGTGTATTAAACATGAGGAGCAACAAACGGCTCACAGTCGAAGAAATAAAAATGCCCGGCTGTGAGCCTTTTGTAAGCAGCTAGCCATGATCTGCATGACCACTATGAAGCGAAGAGGAACATTAGCCACATTCTAGAGGAAAAGCTATTACCCAGGTGAACCGACTATTTTCCGGCCAACAGTCTAAAACCAATTTGAAAATAACCAGTTATCTAGAATTCACGACAGTCGATTCATCCTGCTAGCAACCCATTTCAATTGCCATTTTCACGATTGACAATTTCATGATATCGACTCCTTATTTCATTAATATCCACCTTGGGTTCAGGAAACTTCATCTTTAACGACTCAAGAGAGGTGTTAATGATATGTGAGATCGCCAGATTGCGAAACCATTTATGGTTCGAAGGAATAACAAACCACGGAGCATAATCGGTACTGCATTTTCTCAGCATGTTTTCAAATGCTTTTGTATATTCATCCCAGTGCGGTCTTTCAGAATAATCACTGTCGCTGATTTTCCAGTGCTTGGTGGGATCATCAATCCTTGCTTTAAAGCGTTCGAGCTGTTCATCAGCATCAATATGCAGATAAAATTTTAGGATATGAGTGCCGTTATCAGTCAGCATTTTCTCAAAATTATTTATCTGTTCATATCGTTTTGACCATACCGACTTCGGCACCAGATTGTGCACCCGCACGACCAGAACATCTTCATAATGAGATCGGTTAAAGATGGTCACCTGCCCTTTTGAAGGCACCGACTTATGGTATCGCCAGAGAAAATCATGGGCAGCCTCTTCGGCGCTGGGGACTTTGAATCCTTGAACTTTGCAGCCCTGCGGGTTCATGGCCCACAACACGTGATTGATGGTGCCATCCTTACCGGCTGCATCGCGGCCCTGAAGACAGATCAATAGCGATCTCTTTCCTTCAGCATACATCAGATACTGAAGCTCACGCATCTTCTCAACCTGTTCTTCGGTTTCTTTTCGAGCACTCTTGGCAGAGATATGCGTGTTCTTGAATCCGGCGTCAATCTTCTCGAGCTTAACCTTACTGTCTGGTTTAACCCTGAATTGTTCGAAGTAATCCATATTTCACCCCCTTACTATGAAATAGTTATCAATCGGTATCGGCGAAAAAAACGGCGAATAATGTCAAAGCAGTATTATAAATTATTTTAATTCTTATTAATGATCAACTCACCTAGCCATATCAATCAATTCATCATGACCGTCAATCATTTGACCACATCATTGATTACAAACCAGCCGCTTTCATTTCAAGAACAGAAAAGAATCATTTTTTGTCAAGCGAATCGAGATATTCATCCCACTCAACAGACATCATATTTTTCTTTTTGGTATTACAATCCTTACAGGCAGGCACAAGATTATCTTTGGTGCTTCTTCCGCCCCGGGCCAGTGGAACCAGATGATCCATGGTTAAATCTTTATAAGGGAATTTCTGATGACAGTAATAGCAGATTCCCGGGGCTGTCTTCTGCTGCCACCACCTGGTTTTACGCAGCTCTCTGGCCTTTGCTCTTTCTTTCTTGATAAGGGCATCATCGACACCGTCAAGACTAAAAAAATCTGCCATCAGTTCTCCACCAGGTTGCCAACTAATTTGTACCGCACTGCTCCGACAAGATATAGGGAACCGGCAACCACTATCAGACTGTCCCCGTTGCAGCTGTTATGCTCTGCCTCTTCAATTGCCTGATCAACGTTATCACAAATCCTGCACTTCATTTTAAGTGAATCATCGAGCCCATTATACAGCTCAAGAGGAAGAGCTGCACGTTCACTCTCAGGCCTGGTTATAATGATTCGTTCAGCACATGAAGCGAGTTTCGGCAGGGTATGCAAGCGATCTTTATCTCCCATTGCCGCATAAATAAGAGTGACAGTTTTATCCTTATATCTGCTTTGAAGGGTCGCGATAAGACTTGCAATCCCTGCCGGATTATGAGCGCCGTCAAGCAGATAATGATATTCTTTTACTCTATCACACTCCGTTCTGGTAATCACGAGGTGTTCAAGACGACCGGGCCAATACAGATCAAGCAGACCGGATCGCAGCTGCAATTCGTCTATGGAAAATCCATGATTCGTCAGAAGATATGCCGCAGCAATAACCAGCGCCATATTATCCAGCTGATGCTCTCCTTCGAGACTGCATCGCATATTGTTCAGTCTGAGAGGGATATCAGCAAGATCCGCCTCGATATTCCAGGAGTCGTCACTATTGCGGCTTACCTTCAGCTCTTTTCCAAGTTGATAAAGCGGTGCTTCGCAAATCCTGCACTGTTTTTCTATTACTGATACGGCATCAGCGGTGCAGCCTGAGACAACTGGGACATGCGGCTTGATAATACCTGCCTTCTCTCCTGCTATCCGACTTATGGTATTGCCAAGATAGGCTTCATGATCCATGCTCACATTGGTTATAATCGAAACTAGAGGCTCAACGACATTGGTCGCATCAAGCCTTCCCCCCATACCGGTTTCTAAGAGCACAATATCCGGTTGTTCATCGGCAAACCAGAGAAGGGCAATGGCTGTTGTACACTCAAAGTAGGTTATGCGGTCATCGCCAAGGATTTTCTGAATCCGTTCAACCTGCCTTGCGAACTCACTTTCAGAGATATAACGGTCATTAATTCGGAAACGCTCGCGCACATCAAAAAGATGCGGTGAGGTATAGACCCCAACCTTGTATCCGGCCTGTCGGAAAATTGACATCAGTCCCTGGCAGACTGAACCCTTGCCGTTTGTTCCGGCGATATGGACGAATTTCAATCTGTTATGCGGATTACCAACCTTGGATAGAAAATCGTTCATCGCATCAAGACCGAGCTTGATGGTATGGAGCTGAAGAGAAAAGAGATAATCGACTGCCGATGAATAGGACATGGATGATAAATTAGAAGACTTCGATCAGACAAGTTTTAATCTGGCATAATCGATATGCAGACTTTTCAGCCCGTGGCGGTCAAAAGCGATATCAACGCCGCTCGGTTTATTGATTTTCTTCACTTCTCCGATACCAAAGAACGGGTGTTCTACCCGTGTGCCGACAGAAAGATCGTTCAGCTGGAGTTTCCTGGACGACTTTTTCTTCACCGGCGGTGTATAGAGCGGCTCTGTTCGTTTAACCTGCTCGAAAATCGAGGAAGCCTCGGTTTCGATGCGTTCAAAGACACCCGGTTTCAATTCCGCCAGAAACGGTGACATCCCGACCCGTTTGAACTGCCGGTCCGGGGTCATGAGCTCGCGCGGATAAGTAAGATAGAGTTTCTTTTTTGCCCGTGTGGCCGCCACGTAAAGAAGCCGTCGCTCTTCTTCCATCTGTTCGCCTATTGAGGCTGATGCATGCGGGAACCGGCTGTCAGCAAGCCCCAGCACAAAGACAACATCCCATTCCAGTCCTTTTGAAGAATGGATGGTTGAGAGAACAAGCTTATCAACGCCGCCTGCATCTCGCGTGTTGTCTGCCTCAGGAGGATCAAGAGCCGTATCATCAATAAATGACTGCAAATCGTCATAACCGGCAATGATTGCTTTAAGCTGCTCAAGATCTTTCTGCCGCTTGGGGTAATCATCACGGTACAGCTCTTCAAAACAGGGCCTGTAGTACTCCAGCACGATCTCGAACAGTTCACCGGGAGTACGCTCCTTTGCCAACAGATCATCAAAGAGTTCACACAAGCGCCGCATACCGGCCGCCCATGTCTTTCCCGCCTTATACCTGGAAAGAGCGGAAAATGGATCGGCTGAGAGGGTAACAGTTTCTGTGATCTTCTCGGCTGTTTTAGGCCCGACCTTGTCAAGCTGAAGCAGAATCCGGTTCCATGAAAGATTGTCTGAGGGGTTTTCAAGTATGCGCAAAAAAGAAAGAACATCTTTCATATGCGCTGATTCTGTGAGTTTCAGACCGCCGCGTTTTTCAAAATCAAGTCCGTTTGAGGCAAGCTCAATCTCCAGCTTGTACGAGTGGAAACCGGATCGAAAAAGCACCGCTATCTCTTTGATATCGGTTCCTTCCTTTATCAGGGAGTTGATGGTGTCGACAATAAAGCGCGCTTCAGAACGTTCATCTCGCCCTGCATAGACTTTCGGTTTTTCGTCACCTTGAATCGAGGTGAAAAGCGTTTTGGTATACTTTTCTGCAGCGTTGCGGATAATGTCATTGGTCAATGTCAGAATCGGCTGGGTTGAGCGATAGTTCTCCTCGAGCTTGACGATTCTGGTATTTTCAAAAACCTTCGGAAAACGCATGATGTTAAAAAAATCTGCACCCCGGAACGAATAGATCGACTGCGAATCATCGCCCACAACCATCACGTTATTGTGAAAGCAGGCCATCAGTCTGACAATATCCGCCTGTATCAGGTTGGTATCCTGATACTCATCAACCATAATGTATTTGAACTTTCCGCTCACCGCTTCACGGGCGTCGGGGAATTCGGCCAGCAGACGCTTCCAGTTGACCAGCAGATCGTCATAATCCATCAGCCCGTGATTCATCTTGAATTCTTCGTAGTTTTTGCGAAGAGTAAGCAGTTCTTCAACGTGGTCGCTGAGATGACCGTACTGGTCGTAGATAAGGTCTTCAAGCTCAGTTGCCTTATTGATCGAACCACTGATCATGTTAACAATGGCCCTTTTGGAAGGAAATTGTTTATCGCGCCCGCTTAACCCAAGAGACGATTTCAAGAGATTGACAATCCCTTCGGCATCTGAGCGGTCGATGATGGTAAAAGCGGAATTAAAGCCGAGATGCGCACCGTAACGGCGCAGTAAGGTGTTGGCAATGCCATGGAAGGTGCCGCCAACAACTCTTTTACAACTGTCGTTAAGCAGGTTCCCGGCCCGCCAGAGCATTTCCTGAGAGGCTTTTCTGGTAAAAGTCAGCAGCAGTATAGATGCCGGATCAACCCCTTTGCTGATAAGATAGGCAACCCGGTGTACCAGAGTTCTGGTTTTTCCACTGCCGGCACCGGCAATGACCAAGACCGGTCCTTCGGTGGTAGTAACCGCCTCATATTGGGCCGGATTCAAGTCTTCCAGTGAAACCGAGATGTTAACAGGATTCTGCGTGATATCGTGAAAGTCATTCATGACCGGCACAATACCACACGGCACGAAGAGCCGCAACGTTGGTTGACAAATCAAAAATGCAGGGTATATTTCGCCCGGATGAAGTCGACTGAGATTCCGTCAGTTTTTGATTCCCTTTAACTCTGGTACACAAATTATATGGAACCGAAAAACTCGATAGAAGTACTGCTCAATAAGGATAAGCTGAATGAAATATTTCCGAAAAACAGAGCAGATGAATTTTTTGAAGCACTGTTCGGCGATGCTGAGGAAGGTGCCTTTGATATAGAACTCGGCTACCGAAACAGCAACGGAAAAAGCCTGACCATGGAACTGGTGCTCCAGCAGCGCCCCGGTCGCTGTCTGGCCTGTAATCTGACCCACGGTCTGCCGCAGGTATTCAGTCGACACCCTATCATCAACATTAACGGTCTTGTACAGCAGATTGATACCCTGCTTGGTGATACGGCCAAGTGCGGTGGCTGGTCTCTCGGTCACACAGAACAGCAGACCAGATCGACCCACACGATTCCGCTGACCATTGAGCTGCAGTAGGATTTTTTAAAGGCGTAAATAAAAAAAGGCCGGTTCCTGAAACGAGGAACCGGCCTTTTTTTTTGGTGTTTTGCGTGTCTTTTTTATACCGATGCGACCCTGCTTCTCCCATCAGCTTTTGCATGATAGAGAATATCATCGGCCCTTTCCATCCATTCCGGCAGGGTTTCATCTTCATTCATCTGGGCAAGCCCGATACTGACACCAAGCTTGGTATTATCATCAGCCCAGATATCAAGATTATCGACCGCTTTGCAAAGCCTTTCGGCCAGAACCTGAGCATTCTCTTTATCGGTATCATCCAAGACAAGAACGAATTCATCACCGCCCATACGAACCAGAAGATCTGTAGAGCGGACTGCAACGTGAAAAACAGAGGCGACAGATTTCAAGACTTCATCACCGGCCTTATGACCGAGATTATCATTAATGGCTTTGAACCTGTCGAGATCCATGGAAATCATGGTCAATGGTCTGTGGTAACGACGGGCACTTTCCATCATGCCGTTGATCCTGTCGTCGAAAACCCTTCTGTTGAATAAACCGGTTAAAGGATCATTGCTTGCTCTTTCGAAGAGGTCTTCATACTCAAGACCGCGACGCAGGCTTTCAGCCAGGATAGTCAGAGAGTCGTTAATCAGGTTGATCTCCTCAGTGGAAAGTTCCTGCTTGTCTTTCATCACGAGGAAGATGCCTGCATCATCCAATGATTCGAAGATCCACTTATGGGCGTAATGCCCCTCCTCATCACGGTATGCTCCAGGCACATGGGGTTTGTTGAGAATGAGTTCCTCGGCAAATGCAAAAGCGCGTCTTCGATTCGGCCCATGCCCTGAACAGAACAGATGCTTCTTATTTTTTCCGGTATTGCTGTAGCCGATGAGTTCATGCTCAACAAGCGGCATCAACCAGACGGAATACGCTTCTATCATCCCGGTAAGACTCAAGACACCGGCCATTCTCCCGTGAAGCTGATTCATAAGATCAAGGCGGAATGACTGTTTCTTCAGTTCATCCAGCTCAACCATAACTTTCTCAATATCAGCAACATCTGACCTTAATTGAATTTGAGAGAATCTTGCCGAGAGTGTCATTTTGATTTCCTTTAACAACAAATAGATAAAATATTTATACCGTTATATCGGTTACAGAAACTAAAAGTTTACCTGAATTTTCAACTTTTTTTCTATAAAGCAAGGCTTATGCCATTTTAAAGTGTCACCTTTCCAGCACGCCATCACTAATCGGCTAACATGCTGTTTTAATTATTTTATTTCACAAAATATTCCGTTGAACAGAAATTTTCTATTGCATGTACCACCCAAATTATCTCCTGCTGAAAGGGACCAAAATCGGAGATGTCATATTTTTGACGATAATCTCAATATGTCACCCGTTGAATTTTCAATACACGTACTTATTAACTATAAGCAGTGAGAATTTTAAGACTTTATCATGCAGCACTATCGGAGAGAACAAATGAACCAGTCACCGTATCAGTCACACTCCATACTAATCGGCTATTTTCTCTGGATTTTCGGTTTTCTGGGGGCGCATCGGTTTTATTACGGCAGGCAGATTTCAGGAACGATCTACTTCCTGACCCTCGGCATCTTCTTTATCGGCTGGATTGTCGATCTTTTTCTCATCCCCGGCATGAACGAAGATGCCGATATCTGGTTCCGGCAGGGCGCTATCGATTTTAATATCGCCTGGCTTCTTCTCACCTACCTCGGCATTTTCGGGATACACCGTATGTATATGGGAAAATGGTTTACCGGAATTATCTATCTTCTGACTTTCGGTTTGTTCGGTGTCGGCATCATCTATGATTTCTGGACACTCAATGAGCAGATCAGTCTCATCAACGGCTATTATCAAAACGACATGGGATGATAACCGGTCGTCATCAATCAGGGGTTATCCTGATGGATAGCCTCGTAGACGACTTTAGCAAGTCCTCTAAGAGAAATAGGCTTGGTACAGCATGCAGCAATACCCGCTTTCTGAGTCTCTTCTTTTGACAAGATATCCGAATACCCCGAAAGAATAACCACGGGAAGGTTCGGTTCGATTTCCTTCAGTTTCTCGGCAAGCTCCAGACCGTCAAGTTCAGGCATGGTCAAATCGGTTATAACCAGAGCGAATGTTCCTGACTCAACATCCCGCACGGCAGACAGGGCTTCATTGGGAGATGTTTTTCCGGTGACAGCATACCCCAGACTTTTGAGAATATCTCCGGTCACCCGCACAACCTGGGGATCATCGTCAACCAGAAGAATCTGCAGACCTTTGCCGTTTTTAAACTCGACGGCATTAACAACCTGCTCGACCTTTGTGCATTTATCGACAGCCACAGGAAGTGAAACCGTAAAAACAGTTCCGACTCCAAGGGTGCTTTCCACGTTTATTCTGCCACCCTGCCGCTCAATAATACCGTGTACCATGGCAAGCCCCAGCCCCGTTCCCTGCTCTTTTTCCCTGGTGGTAAAATAGGGCTCAAAAATTCTTTCGCGGGTCATGTCATCCATGCCGCTTCCTGAATCTTTTACGACAAGTTCTACCCAATCTTTATCATCTACTCTTGCAGCAGCGGGTCTGAGTGTTACAGAGATAACACCGTGATTTGCACCAATGGCCTGCAAACTGTTGGTACAAAGATTAATCAGCACCTGATGGAAAAGTACCGGATCTACGACCACCATGCCGCAGTTTACATTGATATCTTCTTCAATTCTGATGGTTGAAGGCAAGGTAGAGCGCATCAGTTTCATCACCTCTTTAACAATTGGGTGAAGATACTGAACCGATTCTTTCTGCTCGCTTGAGCGTGAAAACGTAAGAATCTGCTCAACCAGATTTTTAGCCCTCTTTGATGCCTGCAGGATTTCGTTCAGATAGCCGTCAGCCTCCTGGTCAACGCTTTCCTGCTGCCGCATACGAAACCGAAGAATCTCGCTATACCCCATGATCGGCGTTAATACATTATTGAAATCATGGGCAATACCGCCGGCCAGTGTGCCTATTGCCTCCATTTTTTGCGCATGGCGCAGCTGTTTTTCAAGCTCGTATTTTTCCGTTACTTCAAAAAAGATCATAAAAGCATCGAGGTTGCCCTGTTCGCCGACCGGAATACCGGTTATTTCAAAAACCTGTTCTCGCCCGCTTGAACCAAGCTTTTGGAGAGAGCTTATTTCACTGCCGCTCAAGGCTTTTTTCATTACCTGCTGTGCGTTCAACCTGCCGGTGTAAGGAGTAAAACTGCTGATCAGGCGCTGAGGTTTTGCTGTATCGAGAAAACGGGCTATTTCTTTATTCCCCCAAAGATACTCACCCTGCTGATTAAACAGCCCGATACCTCCCGGGAAGCCATTGACAAAGGCGTCACGATATTCAACAATCCTTTGCAGCCGTTTTGACTTGTTTTCATAATCAAGCCGATCAACAAGAAGGAGAAAAACCCCCTGTCTTCCTGATACATCTGTCAGTTTGGATTTTTCGAACCGTACAGGATGATCTGGCCTGAGTGAACTGCCAACCAGTCCATTAAAGGAATCACGTTCATCATACTGCAGGATCTTCCTGTCGCTTTCCAGATGAAGGTCCTGGAGCCATGGGCACAATGATGAATAAAGCGATTCAGTATTATGTTCAGCCGGCGACAGGCCGGTGAATTTTCGAAAAGAATCATTGACCAAAACCAGTCTGCTTCCTTCGCCCACAACACAGGCCGGCAGGTTGACAGTCTGGACAAGTTTCTGCCACTGTTCTGGATAATCGTCATGTAAATCAGACATCTATTTTATGCCCCTGAGAGTTGTAACCTAAGAAACTGTTTACTTAGTCGTACACCATTTTTTTTCTTTTTACCAACCCTGACTAACGAAAACTCAGAGAGCAGCAGGAATTTTCATAAGTACAGAACTTTCGGCTTTTCCTTGACTCTTTACCAAGCAGGCATTACTTTGCCGTCACAAGAACAAGGGCGGGAAAATGGCACTATTGTCGTCTACCGTCAACATAAAAGCAACTAAGATTATTAAGAAAATATGAAAGAATCCTGTAACGGTTTCAGTTTCGATCAAAAGAAGCCGGACATTGAATATCCATGCATCTGGCAATATAAAGTCATCGGCAAAAGCCGTGAGCATCTGGATATTGCCATCCAAGAGATCTGTATAGACATTTCATTCACCGTCAAACTTTCCAATACAAGCTCATCTGGTAAATACTGCAGTCTCAACGTCGAACTTGAAGTTATTGATGAGTCCATGCGTAATTCAATATTTACAGCATTTCAAAATCACGCAGCTGTGACGATGGTGATCTAAATGATACATGATATGATGGATGAAGACCTCAACCCGGAAGGAAAGGTTCCGGAAAAACTTATAGCCTCTTTAAGAGAAGGCATAGCGGTTGTTCAGATGATTTTTTTCAAGGAGCTGAAAACCGTGGTCCTGACAACACATGGCGATAAAAGCCCCGAATTTGTTTCGATGCTCTGCGGTTCCATCACCAATAAGGTGTTCGGAACCCAGAACACTGAACAACGCTTTGTTGATTTCAGAGCTACCAATAAAGGGGCAATCGAACAGCAGCTTATCAGTTTAAAAGATGACCTGCCGCATATGAGAAAGCCGCTAACCGATGCACTCCGCATTCAGGTTCTCTGTGACAGTCATGAGAACAGCGATTCCTCTCAAACCCTCATAGATGCAGATAAAATCGGTTTTCTAGTCCAGGAGCGTGAACTGCCTATGCCTTCGACCTTTATGACCGTTATACGCAGTCTTGGTGAACAGCACGGATTGATCATCCCCCCGGTGCAGATTACACCTGAAGATGACCAGTCAATGGTGCACTAAATCCAAGGCTGAAAAGAAGGAGTATTCGTTGTTATAGTGCCCAAACACCGGTATACATCAGCAAGAGGAGCAGTTTACCCAGTCTGTTCCTCTCACTCATCCCGGCGTAAAATCTGAGAACAAATGCCAGTAAACTTTTTCCACTTTTCTGCCCGACAGTCTTCGACAAGCACCCATCCTTTCACTGCCAACTCCAACATATCGAAATTATAATTAAAAAAAATACTCATTCAGATAAACTCCTACACTCCTCCTAGTAAAGCTCATACTTGCAATCAGCAATCTTGATACTCTATAATAGATTGTAATCTCGTCGCATTTGTTATTTACACAATAATTACAGATATTATTAATCAAAATTATTTATGCTTAGTATCAAGTAACATGGATCAAACATTGATTATGATGACAAAATATTCTATACTGACGGTCTACTATGCGACTCAGCATCTTGCAGTACCGTAAAAATCCGTTTTTCCGGAAGTCATATAATCCGCAGGATTATTCAACTTAAACTCAGTAAAGGAGAACCGCACATGTCGAGAAAAATGGTAACCATAGATGGCAACCAGGCATGTACTCACGTAGCCTATGCCACTAGTGAAGTTATAACCATATATCCGATCACCCCTTCTTCACCCATGGCGGCCGAAGCTGATACCAAATCAGCCGGTTTACAGGAAAATATCTGGGGTTCCGTCCCTGTTGTTACTCAAATGCAGTCAGAAGGCGGCGTCGCGGGTGCTATACACGGTTCTCTGGCGTCAGGAGCTGTCTGTACTACGTTTACCGCATCTCAGGGTCTGCTCCTGATGATCCCGAACATGTATAAGATTGCCGGTGAGCTCACCCCGACAGTTTTTCATGTCAGTGCCCGTTCCCTTGCTTATCAGGGTCTTTCTATTTTCGGTGATCATAGTGACGTTTATTCAGCCCGTCAAACCGGCTGGGGTATGCTTTGTTCCCAGAATGTTCAGGAATGTATGGATATGTCTCTGATTTCAACCCAGGCATCGCTAAAATCCCGCATTCCATTCATGCATTTCTTCGATGGTTTCAGAACCTCTCACGAGATTCAGAAAATTGAGGAACTGAGCTATGATGACATGAGCGCAATCATCGACGAAGATCTGATTGTCGAACACAGAAAAAGGGCTCTCACACCTGACAGACCAACCATCAAGGGTACTGCTCAAAACCCTGATGTTTATTTTACCGGCCGTGAAACAGTTAACAAATATTACAATGCGGTTCCTGCCATCATCCAGGAAACCATGGACAAATTTGCCAAGCTGACCGGTCGTCAGTATCATCTCTTTGACTACTACGGTTCTCCCGAGGCAAAAGACGTTATCGTCATGATGGGTTCCGGTTGCGAAACTACCGCTTCAACCATCGACTACATGGTAGCAAAGGGCGACAAGGTCGGCCTTGTTATCGTCCGTCTCTACAGACCGTTTGACGGCACCGCAATGGTAAATGCCCTACCGTCAACCGTTGAGAGAATAACCGTGCTTGACCGCTCAAAAGAGCCTGGATCAATTGGTGAGCCGCTTTACCTTGACGTTCGCGCTGCAGTTGCTGAAGCAATCGAGAAGAACAGCACCGCCTATCCACCGCTTATTCTGTCCGGTCGTTATGGTCTTGGTTCTGCTGAATTTACCCCGGCAATGATTAAAGCAGTTGTGGACAATATGCGCACCATGACACCGAAGGATAAATTCTGCGTCGGACCGCATGATGATGTTACCTTCTCAAGCCTTGACTACGATCCAAACTACAATATCGAAGGAGCGGATGTCTATAGGGCGATGTTCTACGGCCTTGGTTCTGACGGAACTGTCGGTGCCAATAAGAACACCATCAAGATCATCGGTACCGAAACAGACAACTCTGCCCAGGGTTACTTCGTTTATGACTCGAAAAAATCCGGTTCCATTACCACCAGTCACCTTCGTTTCGGTAAAAATTCCATCGTAGCCCCATATCTGATCAACAAGGCAAACTTCATTGCTTGCCATAATTTCACCTTCCTTGATCAGTATGACATGCTCGCCAATCTCGAAGAAGGCGGCACCTTCCTCCTGACAACCAGCTACAATGTCAAGCAGATCTGGAAACAGCTGCCGAAAAAGGTACAGGAAGATCTGATTGCCAAAAATGCCAAATTCTACATCATCGATGCAACCTCTCTTGCTCAGGCAATAGGCCTTGGTGCAAGAATCAACATGATCATGCAGACGGCTTTCTTCCTTATCTCCGGCATTCTGACCCAAGAAGAGGCGATTAAAGCCATCAAGGATGCAATCAAGAAGACATATGGGAAGAAAGGCGACAAGATCGTTCAGATGAACTACGACGCGGTCGATGCTGCAGTTCAGAACATTAAAGAAGTTAATCTTGGCAAGACCGCCGCTGGCCACGAACTGCCGCCAACTGTCCCGGCTGAAGCACCTGATTTCGTGAAAAACGTTACCGCTAAAATCATCCAGGGAAAAGGTGATCAGGTCAAGGTTTCCGAAATGCCTGATGATGGTACATGGCCAACTGCAACCACCCAGTATGAAAAGCGAAACATTGCCGTTTTCACCCCTGAGTGGCTTTCAGAAAACTGCATCCAGTGCGGTCAGTGTTCGCTTGTCTGTCCGCATGCAGCGATTAGAATGAAGGTTTATCCTGATCAGAAACGTCAGCCGAAAGATTTCAAGGCTATAAAGGCTGTCGGCAAGGCGTTTGAGGGTCATTCCTTCTCTATCCAGATTTTCACTGAAGACTGTTGCGGCTGTACCCTCTGTGTATCTGTCTGCCCTGCTAAAACCAAGGCTCTGCAGATGACCAAAAACACTGAAGAGCATCGACAGAAAGAAGTTCCGAACGTGAAGCACTTCCTCAGCCTTCCAGAAATCGATCCGGCTGCAGTAAACCCTGCCACAGTTAAAGGCAGTCAGCTGCTCCGTCCGCTGTTCGAGTTCTCCGGTGCCTGTGCCGGCTGCGGCGAGACTCCATACATCAAGGTTGCCACCCAGATGTTCGGTGACCGCATGCTGATCGCCAATGCTACCGGTTGTTCTTCCATCTACGGCGGCAACCTGCCGACCACACCTTATGCACAGAGAATCGATGGACGTGGTCCTGCATGGGCAAACTCTCTGTTTGAAGACAATGCTGAATTCGGTTTCGGTATGCGTTCCGCGGTAGACAAGCTCTCAAAGCAGGCGGTAGAATTGCTCGATAAGGCTGTTGAAGCCAAACTCATTGTCAAAAAGATGGCATCAGATATCATTGAAGCATCTCAGAAGACCCAGACCGAGATCGAAGAACAGCGTGGCCGCGTTGCCAAACTGAAAGAAAAGCTCGAAGGCAACAAGGACGTCATTGCAAAACGTCTTTACAACGTTGCCGACTATCTTGTCAAAAAATCGGTATGGATTATCGGTGGTGACGGTTGGGCATACGATATCGGATACGGCGGACTCGATCACGTCCTCGCGTCCGGAGAAAACGTCAACGTTCTGGTACTTGATACCGAGGTCTATTCCAATACCGGTGGACAGATGTCCAAATCTACGCCGCGCGCTGCCATTGCTCAATTTGCTGCCGGCGGAAAGAAAATACCAAAGAAAGATATGGGTATGATCTTCTCCACCTACGGAAACGTCTACGTTGCAAAAATTGCACTTGGTGCGAATCCGAACCAGGCGGTTAAAGCAATTGCAGAAGCCGAGGCCTACGATGGACCATCTCTGATCATTGCCTACGCACACTGCATCAACCACGGCATCAACATGGCAAAAGGTCTCGAACAGCAGAAAAAAGCTGTTCTCTCAGGACACTGGCCGCTGTATCGTTACAATCCGGAACTCGAAGATCAGGGCAAGAATCCACTGATCATCGACTCCAAAGAACCATCCATCCCATTTGAAGAATACGCCCTCGGTGAGAACCGTTACCGTACACTCAAAAGGGTTAACCCAAGCCAGGCAGATCAGCTTATGGAGCAGTCCCAGAAAGATGTTACCAGAGGCTGGAAGTTCCTGGTCGGACGAGCCAAGTCCCTTGAGCCGGAAGCACCTGCTGCACCTGCACCGGAAGAAAAACCGGCTGAATAAGAACGTCTGTCACTGCTCTTTCTTTATGAAGGAGCAGAAATAAAAAAAGGGGCTGTGGAAAGAAATCCACAGCCCCTTTTTTATTGTGTTAAATAGAACTGATGACAGTTAGTTCTGCCCTCTGGACTTTTTAAACTCCTCATACTCTTTAATAGAGCTCAATACAGTTTCATCCTGCTGCTCTTTCATTTCTTTTATCTTAGCTCGTACTTTTTCTTCTTTAATCTTCAGGGTCTGTACGCCGAAAAGTGCACTGGCAAGATATTTAAAGGAAAAATGCATGAGCTCCACATCATCATTTTTGATCTTCTCGATAGTCTCATCATCGATGATATAGGTATCCAGGAAAGAGCTCTCAAAAATGAACTGTCTGAACTGCTCAAGAGCGGTTGATGCCATGAAAAACATTCTTTTCGCCGGTTCTGAAAGTTCAGCCTGAATTCCAAAAGATTTACGGCGCATTACAAGACGAAGCCATTCTTTATTCATTTCATCACGAACATCAACGCCCTGATCTTCACGCCATTCACGCACGGTCCACTCTTTATCTTCTTCAAAACCTTTGCAGTGGTCTTCTTTGACTACAAAGAAGAATTTTTCCTCTTCACTTGGAATCTCATTGCCGTCAGCATCTTTTGAACCTCCCTCGTGAAAATCTGCCATACCGACCGGGTAGTACCGACACGCAGTTGGTCTGTCGGTATAAACAGTACAGCCTTCAGGGGTTACAAATGGACACTTATTGTCTTCTTCCCTCAATTTGAGCATAACACCCGGCATATCGGTCTTCTCAAGATAGGTTGGAACCGTGTAGAGATGAAGAAACTCGTGGGCAGGAATACCAAGACGCTTGGTAAGCGTCAGAATATCATACGGCGTTAATATAATTTTAATACCACCGCAGCATGCCGTGAAGCACTTGACGCCGGGGTGGCAGCGAAACTTGATTCTGCTGTCCAGGGTCAGTTTCTGCGGCAGGATGTTGGAAGGATTCCGTTCTTTTCCAAAAAGTACCTTCTCTTTTACTGTGTTGTTTTCTTCTGTCATTACTTCACCTTATCTAATATAAAAGCTATTTAGACCCATTTCTTCGCTGGGTAATTTGCCATAAAACAAGGCCTGCATTGTATACGCCATGGCCACTTGTGTCAAACCATATTCTCGGCGCCAAATCCGCAAAACCTTGGCAGTATCCGCATTTGTAGCATATGTCCGGCTGTTATTCCATTGCAGTTTTTAGAAAAAATTCTTATATGTGAGGATGATTGAAAACGGAATAACCAATGGTTTTTCGTAATGAGCAATTTTTTACTTAGCAGGACATATGAAATTATTTGTAAAGCCGATTGATCTGACTGATGTTCAAACTGTAATATATCACCTTCCTGATGGACCATCTCTCACATTGAAAACTGACGGAATTGGACAATTTCTCGACTTTGAACTGGAACAAGGTCACGTCTGTGACACCTCGACCATTGACGGAGTACTCCACTTCTTTCCAAAAGGAAATGCCTGATAGTTCTCCTATGATGTAAGTTATGCAGATAGATACCTCCATTGACCACCATGTCCATACAAGGCTCTGCCACCATGGCATTGGTGAGATGGAGGAATACGTCCTGGCTGCCATCGATTGCGGTCTCTCCACCCTGCAGTTTCTCGAACATATGGAAGCACAGGTCAGTTATTTCGAATCGACCTGGCTGACAGATGACGACTTCTCGTACTATTTCAAGGAAAGCTGTCGCCTTAAGGAAAAGTACGGTCATAAGATCTCCATCAAACTTGGTGCAGAAGTCGGCTTTAACCCGGCAGCAGAACACATTCTGCTCTCACGGATAGCAACCTTTCCTTTTGATGCGATAGGCATCAGCTGCCATTTCATCAAACACCGAACTTCTCAATATGATCTCAATCTTTTCAGTCGGAAAGAACAGAATAAAGCTGCTATTGAAACAGCCGGCCGTAACGAGATACTGACGGCGTATTTTTCCCGCCTCATCAAAGCAGTAGACACTCTGCCCGGTACCATGGTCTGTCATCTCGACGCTGCCCTTCGGCATCTTCCCGAGCTGACACTCAATGGGTGTCACCGTCAATTGATTGATACGCTGCTGAAGAAAATCGCTGAAAAGGAAATGATGCTCGAGGTGAATACTTCTGGACTAGCTATCAGGTCAGAACCGTTTCCTGCCCCGTGGATTATAAAAAAAGCTCTGCAGTATGGGATAAAACTGGCAGCCAGCTCCGATGCCCATAAGCCATCCGATGTCGGCAGATATTTCGACCAGCTGCCGTCCTATATTGATGGTTGTATTCTATCCTAAAAACTCATCCATCGCCGCCCGTAATGTGTTCACATTAAACGGTTTATGGATAACCTTGTTTACTCCGGCAGCATAGGCGGCCTCATTATCATTGACCTCATTCTGGGTGGTAACCATGATAATCGGCAGCAATTTCAAACTGTAACGCTCACGAATTTTTTGCGCTAACTGGATACCTGTAATATCAGGCATATTGAGATCGGTAAGAACCATCAGCGGCTTTTCTGTCTTCAGCCACTCGATGGCTGATGCTGGAAATTCAAACAAGACCGGATCATAACCAAGCTCATGAAGAGTCGCTTTATAGATATTGAGAATCATGCGTGAGTCATCTACCGCCACAACCTTCGGCTTGACACTGTCATCATCCTCACCTTTAATCTTCTGGGCAAAGACATTGTGTCCATGGCTTTTCAGGAGGTTGTGATAATGCTCTCTGATATCTTTATGGGTGTGCGGCAGATAAATCAGCGCCAATTCCTGAAAATCTTCTTCCTCGGAAAGACTTAAGAAAATTTTATCCACCTGCGCATTCACTATAATCTTGGCAATATGCCGCGCCTCTTCATCTTTGTTACGCAGCAGATTTTTCAGGCCAGCCACCATAATATCTGAAAAATTCTGGTCGATCGCTCTTGCTGCAGCGACACAGACATGATCTTCCGGATCGGTGAGACCGGTTGTCAGAGTATAGGCGCCTGCTTTAAGCGGCAAAATAGCAAGTGCCTCATAGGCGGCAAAACGCACATTGGCATTTTTCGGCTCACTTGCGAGCAGCTTTCGAATAGGCTTTACTGCAGATTCATCACCTATATCTCCAAGCACATTCAAGGTGTGAATAAGAAAATCTGGGTCATCTGATTTGAGATTGTCAATGAGAAACGGGACCGATTTCGGGCCAATGGAAACGAGCTCTTTTTTGGCATAGCTGCGCATATGGGCATAATGTGATCCCAGCGTATCGTTGAGTTTCTCCAGCGAGACATGATCCTGCACTTCAGCGAAAATAGAGAGAATCATAAAGTCTATCTCATTGTCCGTCCCCATCCTCTCCGCCAGCCTGTGCATAGCAGTCGGTGTCCCCACCTGACCAAGAGCATGAACCGCAGCAATAATAAGATCTCTGTTTGCGGCGTAGAGAAAGTCCGTCAGCGTGTTCGTGGCAAGCGGATCGCCAAGAAGCCCCAGGGTCTCGATGATCAGCATGATCTCTGATTCAATCTTGGAATGTGCCAGGATATCAAGCAGAATTGAGGTGGCATCATCAAAACGCAGTTCGCCGACAATTTGAATCAGCAGGGTTTTATCTGTAACTTTAGGATTCTGAAGGAGTTTAGTCAGCAGTTCCGGGTAAGCTATTATATTGGAAATTAATGTTTCTTTGATGATCGGCAGTTTCTCTACCACATCGGCATGCTCGTTTACCAGATAGAGTAAAAGAGGCGTAGAAAATTCAACATCACCGCGAGATAACTCATAAAGAAGCCGATTCTGTGTCTGCAGATCAACCTGACCCAGATGTGAAAGAACTATCTGCGCTTTAAGAGAGTCTCCCGTGGATATATTATGCTGAATTTCAGTTATCATGTCATGGGCATTCAAATCAGCCATAAATCGCCTCCACCCCAGTTAACAGTAAAAATTTATTGGGAAGTTATGAAAAAAACTCTGTGATCATATCAATACTATCACAGAGTTTTTTCATTTGTCCAATATCCTCACCAAAAATTATTCTCAGGTGTCTGCCATGACAAACAACTTGAAATAACGAGACTTATTCATCGCCTCCGAATACTGCAGGCAGCCAGTCACCGCCTATGCGCTTGACCACGTTAAACCCGCCTGCCATCACGATGTTATTTGTCCGTCCATTGTGATCGAGAATACGCTGCATCTCATAGGAACGCGATCCAGCATTGCAGAAGATGACCATCATTTTTTCGGTCGGTAGTTCGGCCCACCTTTCACGTAACTGCTCATAGGGCATGGTCAGCCAGAAATCAGCACCGAATTTTTCTACAAACGGCTCTGTCTGCTTGGGATGACGAACATCAAGTACCACCCAGTCAGGATGAGTCTCTGGTTTTTCTATCCAGGCATAGAACTCGTCTATATCGATTTTTCGTAATCGACCGTCACAGATATTTTCCGCCACATAGGCTGCTGCATTGATGGAATCAATCGCAGATGAATACGGTGGAGCATATGCCATTTCCATATTGGAAAAGTCTTCCACTGTCGCCCCCTGCATCAAAAGAGCAGCGGCTGCGTCGATTCTCGCCGAGATACTATCGTTATTCGGCCCGACACCCTGGAAGCCAAGCACTTTACGGGTGCGTTTATCAAAAACAAGTTCAAAACAGGCAATGGCCTGGGTTGGGAAGAAATGCGCTCGGTCGGCAGGAGACGTGAGCGAAACATCAGCATCAAAGCCTTCCGCCTTTGCAACATCAAGAGAAATACCTGTTGCCCCGATACA
This sequence comes from Desulfobulbaceae bacterium, assembly GCA_003249645.1. Taxonomy (GTDB): domain Bacteria; phylum Desulfobacterota; class Desulfobulbia; order Desulfobulbales; family Desulfocapsaceae; genus SZUA-575. The sequence continues at coordinate 52,971 of QKIH01000128.1, forward strand.
CATATCGAACCCTTTCATGATAAAGGAACCGACACCGCCTTCAAAAATCGAAGGAATTCCGCAGATGTTATCACCTGCCACCCTGCCCTCTTTGTTTGCAAGAGAACCAAGCGGAGCGAAGAACCGCTTTCCGGTAACACAGTGCTTGATCTCAACACAGTCACCGGCGGCAAAGATTGACGGATCGTTGGTCTGCATTCTCTCGTTGACGACTATTGCACCCATGTGAGAGACGTGCAGTCCGGCATCTTTGGCAATCTGTGTGCGTGGACGGACACCGGCAGCCATGACGACAAGATCAGCCTCCAGCGTACGTTTACTGGTCTTCACGCCGGTTACCTTGCCGTCTTCACCGAGAATCTCGACAGCACCTTCACCAAGATAGATATCAACACCGCTGTCACGAAGATGCTTGGTCAGAATCGTCGCCATGGACCAGTTGACGATACGCGGCAGAATCTGCGGCATAAATTCAACAATTGAAGTCTCGAGGCCCCATAAATCTGCAAACGCCTCAGCCATTTCAATACCGATGGCTCCGCCGCCGATAACAACGACTTTACCGACCTTGCCCTTTGCAACCCGATCCTTGATCTCAATGGCCTTGTGCAGGTCGCTGATGGTAAATACACCATCAAGATCAACACCAGGAATCGGCAGAACGAAAGGCTGGCTGCCGGTTGCAAGCAACAGTTTGTCATAGGCAAGCTCTTGTTTCTCACCGGTATTTACATTTTGCACTTCGACCTTCTTATTCTTCCTGTCGATACTGAGGGCTCTTGTCGATGTGAGGGTTTTTATTCCTTTGGCAAATTCAAAAAAGAACTCGTCCCTCAGCATATGAAAGCTGGTTGAACGAAGTTCCGACTCATCACTGACATCACCGGAGACATAATAAGGGATTCCACAGCCGCCATAACTTATAAGATTATCCTGATCGACCATAGTCACTTCCATATCAGGATTAAGCCGTTTTATTCTGCAGCCAGCCTTTGGACCGGCGGCCACACCTCCAATAATCAAAACTTTTTCACTCATTGTATCCTCCAAAACAGACACGTCTGGTTTTTGAGCACTTATGCATGCAATGCTCAATTTATTTCAATGATTTCTCAATGATTTATTGTAACCGGTCAAGGCGCAACCGGTGTCTCTCGTCGAACATAAATCGACTTATCAGCCATATGGCACAAACTACTCCGAATCCTGTTCCTGCAGCAATGAGAAACATGATAAGAATCTGGTACTTGACCGCTTCAACCGGTGGCGTACCGCCAAGAATCTGACCGGTCATCATTCCCGGCAGGCTCACCACCCCGGCTGCCGCCATTGAATTAATAAGCGGAATCATGCCGGCTCGCATGCAGTCCTGACGAATCTCTCTGCTGGCCTGCTGCCAGCTCTGGCCCAGAAGAAGACGCTGCTCAACCTTTTCACGCTGTTCAAAAAACAGAGATGTCAGTCGATCGGTAGCCAGCGCAATCCCGTTCATCGTATTGCCGAGCATCATTCCCAGCAGCGGCACGGCATATTGCGGAGTATACCAGGGATCGACCCGAATAACGACAAACAGAGCAAGAAGAGTAATGGAAAAAGAGGACAGAAACATCGAAAAGGTACTGATATGCATGCCGGCCAGCCCTTTTATCCTCCTCTTCGGCCTGGCCTGCACTTCAAATCCCGCCATGCTCAACATGACAAAAGAGAGCAGCACAACCAGCCATGGGTTGGCATTATCAAACAGGAACTTCAGGATAAGGCCGACTGCCAGCAGCTGGGCGGTCATCCGGATACTGTAAAGAATAAGTTTTCTGGCAATTCGCAGTTGGAACGCTACGGTGACGAAAGACAGTATGACAATTAAGCCGGCCGCAAGAGAAAGATCGAGTGCGCTGAGAGAAATGAGTTGCATAGGATCAGTCCTCCTGTCCGGTAGCCAGAATTTCTGTCAGCCCATCTTTTCTCATGAGATATTGCCTGTCTGCCAAACGCTTCAACTGATCTGGATCGTGACTGATAATCAGCAGGGCTCTTCCCTTTTCTTTCAGGGAAAAGATAAGCGATTCAACATGTTCTACAGCTACATGATCAAGGTTCGATGTCGGTTCATCAAGAAGAAGAATTCTCGGCTGGTTGACAAGCATCCGAAAAATGGCCAGTCGCTGTCTTTCACCTGATGAGAGTCTGCTTATACTCCAGTCAAGAACCTCAACTCCAAAACCCAGCTTCTGCAAGAGAGCTTTTTTCTCCTGGTCAAATGACGCGGCTGCTTCAAAATGTTCAGCGACAGTATCATACCACCAGGCAGATTCGGCCGGGACGAGGCCGACA
>QKIH01000179.1 GCA_003249645.1 Desulfobulbaceae bacterium
GAACCCGGGGTTTGTTGACAATAGCCCTTGCAATGGCAACCCGCTGCTGCTGGCCGCCTGATAATTGTGAAATTTTTCTTTTTGCAAATGACGCTAACCTGACCTGCTCAAGCGCCTGCATGACGGCCCGGTCTATTTCCTGGGAACCGACCTTTTTAACCCGCAGTCCGAATGCGATATTTTCATACACATTCATATGCGGAAACAGGGCATAGCTCTGAAAAACAGTGTTGACCTGACGCTTTTCGGGAGGCTGGCTGCAGATATCCTTTCCATCAAGAAGGATACAGCCGCTGTCCACCTGTTCAAAACCGGCAATAAGCCGCAAAAGAGTTGTTTTCCCGCATCCTGACGGACCAAGAAGAGTGATAAATTCACTTTCTTCTATTTTCAGAGAAAAGTTGCTCACAGCGGTTTGGTCGCCGAAACTTTTCTCAAGACCGATGAGTTCGAGAACTACAGTTCGTTTATCGTTCAATAGCGCAATAACCTTTTACTGCCTGAATTAATAGAAAACCTTCGTTTGTCTTCGAAGGCCCAGTCAGCTACTTAGTCATCAAACCTCAGACTGTCGTATTCGTCGTCCTGGTATTCACCTTCTTCCAATATCGACAATTGTACAGGATTTTTCGAAAGTAGCACATACTCTGTTCCACATTCGTAACATACAAGAGTGTCACCGGCACTGAAATAATACTCTACAGGAATGTGTTCAAGACAAATCGAACATTTGCCGTATTCTTCGGCCTCATCATGGCTGTGTTTACTCATTTTACAATCCTCCTAAAATATGAATAGTTTAAAACAGCCGCCTCCAATATTTGTGCCAACAACATCAATGTTTTATCTATATGTTTCTACATACATTTTATTTTCAGTCTGAGGATTCGGAAGCGAAAAATTCTTCAATTCTTCCGATTATCAATCCATGTTGAACACATCTGTCGAATATCACGCAGAATTTAAGCAAAAACCAGAAACTTCCGATTGAAGCTTTTTTTCCGCTTTTTCATACCTCATTTCTTCTTTATAACAGCACGCCACCCGGTAACCGGCTGCATGATCGGTCTCACAACATTACTGACTGCACCTGCAAGCTCCGTAACATAAAATGCTTCGGAATCAAGCTTCAGAACCATTGTCAGCAGTGATTTAAGATCTCTTCTCCTGCAAACAATGTAGAGCTCTGTCACCTTTCCGGATTGCCCCTCACCGCTGAAAGAGGTTACCCGATATCCCTGGGAACGAAGAATATCCATCATTTCATCCGGTTCTTTTCTGGTTATGATGCGAAGAATAAGATTGCCGATTGCCAACAGTCTTTCTACCTTTATTCCCACCAGGTTGCCGCTTGCAAAGCCAAAGGCATAAACAATGCCGAGCGCAGGTTTCTCTGTGACGACAGGCACAATTGTGGATACAACAGCCAGCCATATTCCAGACTCAAAAAAGCCAAGCCAGAAAGACATGGCTGTGCGGCCATGAACGACAGCGATTGTACGCAAGGTTCCCAATGAAACGTCAGCCAGCCGTGCCATGAAGATAAACACGGCATAGAGCAAATCATGAGGAGTGAAAACACTTAATATATCCATTTTGTCGGCTCACATAAAAAAAGGCTGAACCGGAACCGATTCAGCCTTTCTATTCTTGTTTGTTTACTGATCTTAAACAGTCACTCAGGCTCTCACTAACGATTAATCGTTATACAGAACATCTCCATAATGACTGTCCGGGTCAAAACCGCCTTCAGCCATGGTAAGTCTGACAGGATTCTTCTCAGTCAGAATATATTCTGTGCCGCACTCGTAGCAGATGATGGTATCGCCTTTGCTGAAATAATATTCTATTGGAATATGTCTCAAACAAATTTCACATTTACCAAATCTGTCTCTATCGTTCTGATGCTTGTTGAAATTTCCCATAACTGAACCTCCACTCGTATAAAGATTAAATGGAAAATATGACTGCGAGAAACCTTTCAACAAATATGCCAACCACCTTTCGGTATTTTTTTTATTATTATCAGCATGTTAACAACAATACCGAAGATGAAGGCAGAACAAGGGCGATCAGCAATTTCCGATTTTTCTTTCCTGGCCACAGTTCGTAATGGATAACTTACTGTTTTTACATAATTTGAAAAAAAATTTCCGAAATTATGATCATGGCGACTGTTTTCGGAAGTCTTCTTTCCGAAGACCGTGAATTTTCATTTTATTATACAAGGCCCGTGACGTAAGCCCGGCCAGCTGCGCAGATTCACCAATTCTCCCCCTGGTGTATTCGAGCAGTTCAACCAGATATTTTCTCTCCGCAGTCTGATGAAGGAGATTCTTGTACGACTTCAGGGTTGTGCCGAGTTTAAAGGCATGATCTGAAAGATTGGCATTTTCAACTGCTGTCTCAGCCAGAGGGTTATTGGGGATATGAATAAGTTCAGCTGTTATCACATCTGAAGTTGCCAGCATAACCGCCCGCTCTATAACATTCTGCAATTCACGGATATTGCCGAACCAGGGGACAGAAATCAGAATTTTCATCGCCTGCTCATCAAGCCCACGCACATACTCGCGGCCGTTTTTCCGTTTTTTATTGACGATATGCTGGACAAGCAGCGGAATATCTTCCACCCTGTCACGAAGAGGCGGCACATGAAGCTGAAAGACTGACAGTCGGTAGTAAAGATCTGATCGTAGCTGGCCGCTATTAAGCAAATCAAGCGGATCGATATTTGTTGCTCCGATCACCCTGAAATCAGTACTGATTTCATGATTTCCACCGAGCCGCTGCAAGGTTTTTTCCTGTAGCACGCGCAGCAGCCTCACCTGCATCGCCGGCGACATCGACTCAATCTCATCGAGAAACAAGGTGCCACCGGAGGCGTGCTCTATCTTTCCGATGCGCTGGCTGGTTGCCCCGGTAAAGGCCCCCTTTTCATAGCCGAACAGTTCCGATTCAAGCAGAGCATCGGGCAAGGCGCCACAGTTTACCGCCATAAACGGACCTGATCTTCTTCGAGATTCATTGTGGAAGATATTGGCAAGCAGTTCCTTACCGGTACCCGTCTCCCCCTGAATAAGGATCGGCGAATCGGTCGGCGCGATATCTTTTATTACGCCGAGCAGTTTTTCCATGGCTCTGCTGCGGGTGAATATTGCCTCGATGCCGGGCTGATCCTGAATATACCCCGCCAGATATTTTTCCCGGTTCTGCTCCCGCCGGTTATGCATCAACCGTGAAAAAATCTCGACACTCTTACACAGCTTGTTTTTTTCAATCAGCGTGCTCTTTTCCTCCGGCACCCCTTTTATCTGTTTGTCACAGAGGAAAATATGCGGCACGCGGTGGGTGTAGACCATTTCCGGCAGGTTGATCTCCTCAAGATCGGGGTGTGCGGTATCAATAATCCACAGATCAAAAATGCGACTGAAGGCAATGGAAAAGAACTCTGCGCCGCTGTTTATGGCCAGTATATTGCTTGGCTCGACCCGATAACAGTTTTTCAGTTCTTCAATTCTATCGGCAAGGCCGAGCAAAAGGATATTGTACATGGCTCCCTTACAACACAGCGTTCATTGAATTATTTTTTCTTTTTGATCTTGTATTTCTTCATCTTGTACTGCAGAAGACTCTTGGTAATCCCCAGTTTTTCAGCTGCTCTGGCCTGAACATGGCCAGTCATTTCAAGGGCCTGGATAAGCATTTTTTTCTCTATCGAGGCAAGCACATCATTGAGTTCCGCTGAATCCGGAATGAATTGCGAAAGATCCACATCCTGGGCCCAGACATTCTGCATGTCATCATTGTACGAATCGGGCTGTACGTCATCTGGTTCAATCACGTTGTTATTACAGAGAATCGCCGCCCGTTCAATAGTATTTTCGAGTTCACGGACGTTTCCTTCCCACGGCAGTTTAATAAGAAGACGCATGGCTTCAGGCGTGATCTCAATTTTATCCTTGCCAAGAGAGGCAGAAAATTTCTTGAGGAAGTGATCCACCAACAGTCCGATATCATCCATTCTTTCACGAAGAGCAGGCAGTGCAACATGTATAACATTGAGACGATAAAACAGATCTTCTCTAAACCGCCCCTGATAAACCTCCTCTTTCAGATCTTTATTGGAGGCACTGATGACCCGTACATCAACCAGAAGAGTCTTTGATCCCCCAACACGTTCAAATGATTTTTCCTGTAGGACACGGAGCAGTTTTGACTGTAAAGCCAGCGGGATTTCACCCACTTCATCGAGGAATATCGTGCCGCCGTCTGCCATTTCAAATCTGCCCTTACGCATTGAAACAGCGCCGGTGAAGGCACCCTTCTCGTGACCGAAAAGCTCACTTTCCAGCAGATTCTCTGCAAGAGCTGCACAGTTTACCGTGATAAACGGGTCTTCATAGCGCGGCGAATTACGATGAATTGCCTTGGCAACCAGTTCTTTCCCGGTCCCGCTTTCACCGCTGATCAATACGGAAGCCGGGGTTGGAGCAACCTTGTCAATAAGATCATAGACCTGCAGCATGCGCGGATTTTTGCCGACCATGCCGTTATAACCGACCCGCTCATCAAGTGCGCTGCGTAAACGGGTATTCTCTTTTATCAGATTGTAGTGATCGGCCGCACGGTTGATATTGACCACCAGCTCTTCATTGGAAAAAGGCTTGGCAAGATAACTAAAGGCACCTTTCTGCATGGCTGCAACGGCTTTTTCAACTTCGGCATAGGCAGTAATAACAATCACCGGCAAAGCTTTGTTGAAGTCTTTTATCGCCTGAAGAAACTGCAGGCCGTCCATACCGGGCATCTGCATATCGGTGATGAC
>QKIH01000178.1 GCA_003249645.1 Desulfobulbaceae bacterium
GAACAGGCTATTGAGCTGATCCTGCCGGTCGGAACGACGACAGAACTTATCCTCAACGGAAAGTCAATCAGCCTGCCTTCTCCTGAAAACGATAAGGTAATAATAGCGATCCCGGAAATACTATTTGAATAGTTCCCATGGGAGCCCCAGAGCTTGAATCCGACGCCCTGATCCTTCATTGCCGGGATCATGGCGAATCTGACAAAATCATTACCCTGTTGACAAAAAACAGCGGTAAGTTCGACGGCATAGCCAAAGGGGCAAACCGGTCAAAAAAGCGGTTCGTCAACAAGCTCGAACTCTTCTCCTTTCTTCACATAACCTATCAGGATTCGCGAACCGGCGGACTCAGTTTTATCAAAGAGGCCGATCTTCACACCAGCTTTCTTCGCCTGAGAAACGACTATAACCGCTACGCCACCGCTTCGATCATTCAGGAAATCCTGCTTTACGGCATTGGAGAAAAAGAACCGGATCACCAGGTCTTCAATCTGACCCTCTGGGCCTTTCATCAGCTCGACCAGAACAAGCAGCAGGCCAATATCCTCTATCTTTATCTGATACGGCTGTTTGATCTCCTGGGATACAGACCGGACCTCTCTGCCTGCCTGGGGTGCGGAAACAGCGAAATTTCCAGGGGATTCAGTTTTAACCACGCAACCGGCGGTCTGCTCTGCAACCACTGCCAGATGGCGGGAGCAGCGTCACTTACCCCTCTTTCAGCCGGCACCATCAATATTCTAAAGAAAGCCATGCATCTGCCGCTTGAGCAACTCAGCAGACTGCAGCTTTCCCAATCGGCTCTGGCTGAGGCTGGCAAATTGCTTCACCGTTACGCCAGAACCCTGTTTCAGCGTGAACTGCATGCCTGGAAAATAGCAGAAAAACTGCTTACTTCAGATACCTGAGTTCACCGCTGTTTTCGGTAATTGTCGTCCCGTCATCAAACTGCATGAGCAGACTGCCGTCATCCTGAATCTTTAGAACGGTGGCCTCATACTGTGGCGACTCCATGACATCAAAACCGAAAACCACCCGCTTTCCCTCAGTATCAGACAAGGCTTTCCAGCTGTCCAGCAGAGGGTTTACCGGATAGCTGAGCTCCTCATGATCAAGCTGTTCAAAATGATACAATAGGCCGAGATTCCAGGCAAGGCGGGCGAAGAAGGTGACTGCAAACTGATGCAGGTCGACTTCATGGCCCAGTACCTGTTTCATTGAAGTAGCCAAGCCTTCAAGCTCCTGCGGAAAAACAGTATTATTGACGTTAATGCCAAAACCGATAAGGTCATATCGCTCCCCATATCGGTAATCAGCAAAGCTTTCAATGAGAAAACCGGCCAGTTTGACACCATGAACCAGCACATCATTGACCCATCGAACAAGAGCATCATCAATACCGAAATCCCTTATTGCCTCACAGCAGGAAAGGCCGACAGCCAATGGAATAAATTTTCTTGTCTCATCCTGAAGAGAACCGACGTGAACCAGGCAGCCCCAGAGCCCGCCTTCAGGTGCATGCCAACGGCGGGTGAAGCGTCCCTTTGACTGCTCCAGTTCATCTGCAATGATAATTGTGCCGCTATTGAATGACCGGCCACCTTCAACTGCTTCATGGATGAGTTCTCTTGCCAGCTGCATTGCTCTCGGCAATTTTTCATGCTGCAGAACATTTACCCCGACAAAACTGCCGAAACGGCCTATGACAGCGGCCTGATTGCCGAACTTTTTCTCTTTCTCCGGAACTACACGGGACTGCAGATGGTCTAAAATTTCACGATTTGTGAGTTTTTTCATGGCAATAAAAAAGCCTGCACCGGTTCGGTGCAGGCTTAAGGGTTATTCGAAATGTAAAAGAATGACTATTTGTCCCATTCAGCCTTCACTCTGGTGATAACCTTCTGAATCAGCTCAATCTTGTCCGGCGGACAAACACCGATCAAAGGATATCCCTGTTCAACAGACACACCTGGTTTAAAGTAGACAGAGTGTATAACTCCGCTTTCACCTGAATAGATAACCGGGGTATCCCGTTTCATCAGGGACATGGTGAAAACCTCTTCACCGGAAGAAATTGAAACCGCGCGAGCGCCCTTCTTCTCAATCCTTGCCTGAATCTCCATGTTAAAGAAATACTTTGCAGTTTCAGGAGCAGGAAAAAGATACAGCACTTCTTTCAAGATGCTTTCGATAATCTCCTTCTTTTTGAGCGGGTGCCTGATTGTCATCAGTTTTTCACCTGCTTCAACAAACTCACCGTTAAGCTCTGTGCGCAGTGATGAGATGATACCGTTAATCTGTGCAGTAATCATTTTCGGATTTCTCTCACGAGTTATCTCGTAGAGTTTTGATCCGGGAATATGGTTCCACTCGCCGCTTGCGGCATCGACATCCTCGCCTTCTTTCACCTGAAAATTCACTTTCCCGGTGTGAGTGGCAAAAACGTCTATATAATCGTATGGATCGGTGCGATATTTCGCCAGAATTTCATCAAAATCAATAGTATTAGACATACAACAAACCTTTTTCTTTTAAAACGATCAGACAGAATCAGTTATGCCCGCCTTCTGCCGTGCCGTGATGCTGTTCTTCTGCTGAGGCTATAACTACATTACCATCCGCAAGCCCTGCGTCAATGATTTCACACCGGGACTTTTGGGAAATTGCATTGTGAGAGATGTACCGCCTGTCCGAGAAGGTATATGGTGCACTTTGTTTTGCCGGAAGAGAGGCAAATACTTTCCAGCTGCTTTCGCTCCACTGTATCCCTGCATCATCATGAAGCGTACAGTAAATAGTGAAGTTCCTGACAGTAACATCACTGTCATTGTGAACGGTAAAGGAGGCGTCGACTTTATTGCCGACCTGACCGAAAAGCACATCATATTTTTCAAGGGAAAGCTTCTCCCCCAGGTATTTGACTTCCGGTGACTGCTCGACTGGCGGTTTAAGCAAAGTAACAACATCCGGCGCACTCACCACTTTCTGGACAAACACAGTGAACGCTCCCAATATTACCAAGCAAATCCCAACATTTCCCAATATCTTAGCATTCATCGTATCCACCTGAAAATTATTGCGATAAAATTTAAACCTAAAGTTTATACCTGCATCCTCGTGACAAGGCAAGAGTATTCTTTTTTCACCTTCTTCCTTGTCAAATCGTCTCTTTCGCCAAATGTTTACAAATTATATGATTATACTATTATAATTATTTCCCAGTAATCAAACCGTCAACTACGGACAGTACATGACCCAAAAACAGCAGCAGCGAAGCTTTTCTCTTCTCCAGACGGGAGTAACGGCCCTTATCCTGCTTTCTGTCATAGCCTTTCTCCTTCTGCCCCGGCTGATCAACACGCTTGTCTTGCCACCATTTCTTGCAAAAGTCGAACTAGGCAGGACCTCAGCAGATATCACCCGACTGGGGCTTTATCACACCGAGATCAGTGCTTCTGTAACCCGTGACGAACAGTCTATCATATCACTTCCACGGATAGACATTGACTACACGCCTGTCGGAATTTTTCGAAAAGAGCTGAAACAGATCAAAATTACAAGAGCGGCTCTTCATCTTCAGCAAACAGAAAACGGGCTTCAGCTTCTCTCTCAAAAAAAAGTCAGCGCACCAGCCCATGCTGTGGATAAGGGCGATGGACCGGCACAAGCTGCGGATAGCGGCTTCAAATTCCCGTTCGCCATTAACAGGCTGATGCTTGAAGATTGTGACCTAATTCTTCACCAGAAGAATGGCAGGATTCTCACCTTTTCCCTTTCCGGCTTTATGCAACTGAAAGGTCTTCAGCAAGACAACACTCTCGAATCACTTGTAATTGATCTGAAAAGTACCGGGGCTATCGACTCTTCGTTCAATGGTCTGGTTACTTCCTCAGAAGAACAATACCTGGTAAAGCTAAACAATATTCAGTTACACGATTTTCAACAGTTTGAATCGGTTTCACCGGAACTTTTTGCAAAACTTCCTCTAACCGGCCGAGCTGCAGCTCAGGCAGAGCTCCGCATTGACCGGGATTCCCTGCTTCTTGATACAATTCATGCCGACCTGCACCTACCGGAATTTCAGGCAAAAGGGCAATCTTTTTCTTTGACCAGTTCATTAGATACCCCGCTCCAACTTTCCGTTTCAGGCAACAGTGAATCACTGCAATACCAGCTCACGGGACTTAAGCTGGAGGGTGGTGTTGACGGCAAAATCAACCTGAAAGGAACAGTTACAATATTCCCCTCCTTCAGCATTTCAGGCGAAGGCCTTTTAACCCTCGGTAGGCCGCTCAAGCAAACGGTGCCGGTTACAATAGACTACAGGTACAAAACCGGAGCGCCGGGCCATCCCGAATTTATTCTGCATGCAGCAACCGGCCAGATACTCGAATATACCCCTGGCTCCAACAAAGCGCTCACCGTCGGTTCCCTGGCCGCTTCTCTTGAATCAAATCCAGAAAACAACGGATATCAGTTTCAAGTTTCAGGCAGAGATGTCCACGTGCAACAATCGGACAAGGACTATCTGGCCCCGGAAATTATTTTCGAGGGGGATGCCCTTATCAGTAATGGTGCCGCCAGCGGTAAAATCAGACTGCATATCGGTGAACTTGCCGACAAAACGACTCCGATGCGCATCGATAATATCGGCATCGAAACTCCTTTCACCGTTCAGTTAGATGATCCGCTTTCATTTGCTGCCAACGCGGTTCTATTCGTTGAGAAAGTTATATACCAGAATAACGATCTGGCCTCCTTATCCGGCACCATGAACTATATGCAG
>QKIH01000110.1 GCA_003249645.1 Desulfobulbaceae bacterium
AAATTATATTTTAAAACAGTAATCTTTGACCTCTCAGGACTTAGCAGCTATAATTCCTACAAAAGGCAAACCGCAGATTTTTCGTTGCAATTTTCAACATGGGACCTTTTGGCAGGCTGGATCGCCTTATATTTTTCATAATGTTTGTAACACATTACCAGCAGGATTATGATCTGGTATATAAAATGCAATGCGAGAGAAAGGACGGCAAACTGAATAATTTATGCACTTGTTTTCTTAACCCAAACTACAAAAATGACGACTGCAACGGACACATCTTCAACAGTATCAAATCGCCACGATTTCCAATCGGCGACCCACCTTATACTTGTTGTAGCCAGACGGGGGCACCTCTCGGCAAACATAAGACGCTATGCTCTGGAAGTAGCCCAGCGTACCGGCCATGATCTGCTGATGGCCTACGTCAATACATTGCCGCAGCTCTTCACCAGAAATGGTCGGGGAAAAGAAATGCATAGAGCCGCTGAAAAAGACTTTATTAAATTTTCAGCTGATGCTGCAGAACTTGGCATTAAAACAGCCTTTGTTTTCGAGTCAGGAAAAATCGGCAGAGTAACAGCCAGACTCTGTCATCTCCGCAAAAAAATTGATTTCGTCATAATAGATGAAGACATCCAAATGGTCGATGTAGTCAACAACTCGCCAGTTCCGGTATTTCGAGGGAAAGGCTCGACAGTTGAAAGTTCGAGACCATTGAAAAACATTGCAAGAAAACCAATTCCGCGAGCACATCATGATATGACGCCATTTCTTGCCATGCAGCAGGTATTACGATTTATTTCCGCCGCAGCGGTAACCTGCTTGACCTACATTGTACTCTTTTCATACAATGAACAATTGGATGCGATAGTCAGTTCAGGGGGATCCATAGGTCTGATAGCACCTTTACTGGCCCTTGGCCTATTTTTCAGCCAGAGTTTCATGATCAGTTCCTCCGCCAGTCTTCTCGGTATTTTTTTCAAAACCAGTAAACGCATCAAAACCGTTGTTATTACGTCAAAACCCGGGAAATCTGTTTCCCCCATTAACCATCAGACATCCGTTCCGACTCTATCCAGGAGGTAATATATAATGAAAACCATCCTCGCAGCGATTGACTCTTCAGAAAGAAGCCAGGCTGTATACAAAGAAACACTGGTTCTTGCCACATCACTTCAGGCAAAAGTTATCATCCTTTCGGTAACGCCTGATTACGAAGGCAATATGAACCGGTGGAAGGTTGCAAGTGATGAAATGAAACAACCCTTCATCAACGTCCTGCGCGAAGCTGAAGAATATGCAGCATCACTTGGTCTCGAGCTGACAACAATTCATAAGCATGGCCACCCCTGGCAGGAAATTCTTAAAACTGCGTGGGAAAATAATGCCTCTCTGATCATCATGGGCTGCTCAAAGCGCTACCAGTTCGAGCGCCTGCTGCTGGGCAGGACAGCCTCTGAAGTTGTCAACAGAAGCCATTGTGATGTCCTTTTTCTGCCTGAACACAGTGAAATTCGTTTCAACAATATCCTTATCGGCTTGAGCGATACTGAAAATAATGAAAAAGCGGTGAGAAGAGGCTTTGATATTGCCTCAAGTTATGGCGGAAAAGTGCACGGCATCCACTCCATTTTTCTTCCTGCCGACCGCTCACTGCGGTACGGCGTTGCGAGCGATGCAGAGAGAAAGGCAAGCCGTATCCTGGACAAGTTTAACGCCATCGGCCAGGAATATGAAAATGTCGCCTCCAGTTCAAGCTTTTGCTGGGACACCGAAGAGAAGTGCTTATATAAATACTGTACTGAAAATGACATCGACCTTGTCATCTTCGGGGCCCCGAGCGACACCTCTATTCTCAACATTCTCAGTGCATCTCTGATAGAAAAATTCAGCTCTCTGAGTGAGTGCCCTATTCTGGTAACTGCAACGACAACTACTGAGAAGCATTATGTTCGTGACGAGTCAGCTTTTGGCGCAGAAACCGTATAACACTTTAACACTATTAGACAATCCCGTTCCCTGTTTTTTCGTTCCATAATTCACCCGGTAACTCGGGTGAATTCCATACGCTTGCCTTACCTCCGGTTCAATACACCAAAATATTGTGCCGGAGCAATACCTCCAAACAGGTTCCATCAATGAACCAGGCCTTTCTGTATCAAATGATGCAATCCTCAAAATTTATTTTTCCCTAATTATAACGAGATAAAATAATATTGTTTTGGCCATGGAAAAATAGTGCCGGCTGTTGTTGACATAAGCCGTTCTCTTATTAGTATTTACTGTCATTTGAGAATATCTATCAACAGTAAATACCAAGGAGAATGAATTAATGAGCCTTTTAGTTACCAAAGAAGCACCTGATTTCACAGCCACCGCAGTTATGCCGGATAACTCTTTCAAAGAGGATTTCAAGCTTTCGGATTATCGTGGAAAATACAGCCTGCTATTTTTCTATCCCCTGGACTTCACTTTTGTTTGTCCATCGGAGATCCTTGCATTCAATCAGGCTGTAGCACAGTTTGAAGAGAGTAATTGCCAGCTGATCGGTATCTCCATCGATTCCCACTTTTCCCACCTCGCCTGGAAGAATACGCCGGTAAAAGAAGGTGGCATCGGTGCTATCCAGTATCCGCTGGTATCCGATCTTAATAAAGATATTTCAAGAAGCTACAGTGTTCTTCTTGACGGAGGTGTTGCCCTGCGCGGCTTATTCCTGATCGACAAGGAAGGAATCATCAGACACCAGGTAGTCAACGATCTGCCGCTTGGCAGAAGCGTCAATGAGGCGCTGCGTGTCCTGCATGCCCTGCAGTTCACAGAAAAACATGGTGAAGTCTGCCCGGCCAACTGGCAGCAGGGTGAGGAAGCGATGGCTCCTACCCAGGAAGGTGTTGCTGCATATCTCGCCAAAAAACATGCTTAAGCCATAATCTGCAAGAGGGTGACTGCGGTTGCCCTCTTCGTTACTTTCTTTGATCTGTCATCCAATCCTGATCTGCCCTGAGTTGCATCGTATCTATTTATATTTTTTACATTAAATGGTTTACAAAAGATTAATAAAGTATTTAATTATATTTTAAATCTTTTAGCTGTATTTTCAAAACTCAAGGAGACGATCAATGACCAATAAAGTTGTAATCACCATTGCCTGCGGCACCGATAACACCAACAGGTCCACCCGGGGCCTTCACCTTGCAACCATTGCCCATAAAGAAGGAAAGGAAGTTACCGTCTTTCTGCTTGATGAAGCTGTCTATCTGGCAAGAAAGGGCATCATACGCCACGTACAGGCTGCAACCGGCGATATCGCCGACGATCTGTTATCCTATCTTCAGGCTCATGAAGTACCGATCATTGCCTGCAAGCCTTGCGCAGAGGCGAGACAGATAAAAACAGAAGATCTGGAAGATGGCATACGACTCGGCACAGCAGCCGAGCTTATGAATATGATCTGCGAAGCTGCCACCATCAGCCTCTAAAACAAAAAGGCCAATCCGAGCTATCGGTTTGGCCTTTTTTCACTGCGTTAACAGAGAACTAATACTTTTTATCTCTGTTTCACATACTATTCAGAATCACGATCAATGGTGAGAATACGGTCACCCGGTTTCAAGACATCACCGGCTTTGGCGTAGATATTCGTAACAATTCCTTCTGCTTCAGCAACTATCGGCGTCTGCATCTTCATAGCTTCCATAATGGCAATGCGGTCACCAACCATGATTTCCTGCCCTTCTTCAACCGATATCTCAACAACTGTGGCCGAAAGCAGTGAATGCACATCACCAGCCCGGTTAAGATCGAGAATCTGCTCCTTGGTCAGCTCTTTACCCTGAGAAGACTGAAGAACCTCTTTGTCAGGGGCAAAGTTAAACACCGTCGGATGGTGATCGACGTTCATATAGACCAGCGTTTCACCGGTATCGGTTACAGGAGAAGGCCCCATCTCGATCAGGTGTTCCTTGCCCTCAAAATCCTGGAAGATAATTTTCTCACCGATATCAAATCCGCCCTGCTTGAAGAAAATAGACGGCGGCAGCACATGGGTTTTACCGAACTCTTCTTCAAACTTGAAGAAATCGACGGCATCTTTCGGATGCTGGAGGTAAAGCACCAGCTGTTCATCGGTCGGCTCAACATGAAGCTGCTCGGCAAGGGCATAACGCTCCTGGCCAAGATCCATATCCGCGACATGGTCTGCGCCACCTTCATCTTCGACAATCTGCTGCCAGTCAGAACCGAAAACTTTTTCATAAATCCAGTTATCCGGCCGATAAAACGGAAACGGTCCATATTTACCAAGAAGCAGGTTTTTCAGATCACCGGATGGATTGCCGTAACGTTCTTCGCCGAGGACATTAGACACAGCCGTGGTCCAGAGAATCTGGGAACCCGGTGTAACCGACCAGAAATTGCCAAGCTCTTTCTGCACGCGGGGAAGCTCTTTATGCAGAATATCCGGCATCTTATCGAGAAAACCTCCTTTAGAAGCCTGTTCAAGACTCGATCCCATAGCACCGCCGGGGAGCTTGTGAATCTGTACCGTCGGCTGGAAGCCCTTAATCTGAGACTCAAACTGCTGATAATATTTCCGCTCATCACGGATAACATCCGAGGTTTCTATAACCGCTTCCTCATCAATACCGATCGCCTCATAGCCCAGCTCTTTCAAGGTCTGAATAACGCTCAATAATGGCGGCGGGCCATAAAAACCGGTAAAGGCGGAATCACCGCCGTCGACGATGGTGGCACCGTTTTTAACCGCTTCAACAATACGGCCGACATCGTTGCCATCGGTGTTATGACCATGATAATGAACAGGGATATCAGGCAATGCCTGCTTCAGGCTGTCAACAAGATGACCGACTCTCGTCGGTGTGCCCAGTCCGCCGTGGTTTTTTATACAAAGAGTGATATCACGGCCGGTAACATCAATGATTTCCTTTGCTTTTCTTACATAGAATTCATTGGTGTGTTCGTCGCCGGTTGAAAAACAGATACAGGGTTCATTGAGCTTGCCTGCTGTTGCAACCTCTTCAAATACGGCGATCATGTTCGGAACGTGATTCAGAAAGTCGAAGGTTCTCCACACATCGACATAACGGGCAAACTGCTGCACCGTAAATCGGATCACATTCTGCGGGTAAGGCCTGTAACCGAAGAGATTGACACCACGGCAGAGCGTCTGAAACATGGTGTTCGGCATCTGTTTGCGCAAAAGTTTCAACTTGGTAAACGGATCAACCTGCTTGCGCATCATATCAACGTGAATAGATGCACCGCCTGTTATTTCAAGTGAGAAGTAGCCGGCACGATCTCTTGAGGCTGCCGCCATCATATCGGTATGCAGCAAAATCCTGTTTTTAAAGTCAGACTGCGACAGGTCGCGAGCGGTATTGGTAATATAATACCCCTTTGCTTCTCTTAGCGTCGCCGCAATTTCCGAGGCTGGAGTATTTTGTAATATTCGAGACATGCAAAAAATCCTTTCAGTAGATTTTCAATTCAAAAAGTTATACGGCAAAGGTATTTTCTTTGCGGTAGTGAATCTCCGCAATGAGCTTTGCAAGCTTACCCACCTCGCTGTCTTCACAGTCATAGGCAAAAATATGAGGGTGTGTTTCAATATATGAAGTATCAAAATCGCCGCTGACGAAATCTTTTTCCTTAGCAATATTAAGATAAAACGGGATGGTCGTTTTCGGCCCTCTGATATGAAAATTCTGCAGGCAGCGAATAAGACGTCCGACAGTCTCATCCCAGGTGAAACCATGAACAGTGAGCTTAACCAGCAGGGAGTCATACACTTCCGGAATTACATAGCCCTGATAGACAAATCCGTCGAGACGAACGCCGAAACCACCGGTTGAACGATAGACCTCAACCTTTTTCCCGCCTTCAGGCATGAAATCATTTTTCGGGTCTTCTGCGTTGATACGAACTTCGATAGCATGCCCACGAAGCTGGACGTCACTCTGATCAAAAGAAAGATCCTGACCGAATGCCAGATTGATCTGATTTCTTACGATATCGATACCGGTGATCATCTCGGTAACAGTATGCTCAACCTGAACACGGGTATTGATTTCCATGAAGTAGTAATTGAAATCAGAATCGATGAGAAACTCAACGGTACCCGCGTTGAAATAATTGGCTGCCTTGGCGGCTTTAACTGCGGTGGCACAGATTTCGTCAAGCAGCGGCTGATTCTTGATCATTGAAGGAGCTATCTCAACAAGTTTCTGATTTCTCCGCTGGATCGAACAGTCACGGGTGCCAAGGTGGAGAGTTTTACCTGCCTTGTCAGCGAGAATCTGCACCTCAACATGTTTCGGCTTGAGCACTACCTTTTCAAGATAGACTGAGTCATCATTAAATGCTGCAAGCGCCTCGGATCGTGCAACAGGGATCTGCTCCTTCATCTGCTGGTCGGATTCAATCAGCCTGATGCCGCGTCCGCCGCCGCCGGAGGTCGCCTTGAGCATGATCGGGTAGCCGTATTCCCCGGCAAACGCAAGAGCCTCGGCAATGCCGTCCTTACCGGGTGACAGATTCGGTGTTCCCGGCACCATTGGGATTCCGGCCTCTGCCATAATCTTTCTGGCGATGACCTTGTTGCCAAGATCGGCAATTGTCTGTGAAGAAGGACCGACAAAGACAATACCCTCTTTTTCGCAGGCTTTGGCAAAAAACGGATTTTCAGCTAGAAATCCATATCCCGGATGGATAGCGTGTGCTCCGGACACCTTGGCAGCCCGGATAATTTTCTCGATATTCAGATAATCACAGCGCGGCCCGTTTCCTATCAGAATTGCCTCATTGGCAATACGAATATGGCGTGACATTTCATCCGGTTTTTCATAAACGGCCACCGCTTCATGGCCCAGCTCCTGTATGGCGCGAATCAGCCGGATGGCGATTTCACCACGATTAGCGACAAGTATTTTCTTCTTCAAAGACATCCTCCGTTAAGAGCTTAAGTAAGGAGAGTTACAGCAGGAAAAGTTCGGCAAGAAAAAACAATACATCAATCAAATCATCAAATCAAGAGTATCATTTTTATTGATACTATAAGCAGATGAGCCTATTTATCAGCTCGATCTAATATAATAAGACCTTTTTCAGGTTTTGTGGAGAGAAGACTTAACTTTTATCGATAATTTTCAGAAAGGCAGAAAAACTACTTCATGCCTTTGTGGCGATTTTCAAGTACCTTGCGAACACTTTCAGCAAGCGTCTTCCGGAGAATCGGTTTTTCGAGGAAAAGATCGACCCCGACCTTCATTGCTTCATCTGCTGAAAGCACTGAAGTATAACCGGTACAGAGAATAAACGGCAGTTCCGGTCTTATCTTCAGCACGCTGAAGGCCAGTTCAATACCGGTCAGGTTTGGCATGGTCTGGTCAGAAATAATGAGATCGTAATCGTAGGGTTTTGAATAGAACAGTGCAAAGGCTTCGGCACTGTCAGTAGAGGCAGTTACCGCATAACCGAGTTTTCTCAAAATCGAGGCAGTCACATCACAGACCGAAGATTCATCATCAATGAGCAGAATACGTTCACTGCCGGTCGGCAGGGTCGTTGCAAAAGAGCAGTCCTCTTCCGGAACATCTTTCTGGTCAACCGAAGGAAAATAGATATTAAACAGCGACCCGGCGCCTTTTTCACTCTTTACTTCGATAAAGCCTCCGCAGCCGCTTACAATACCATGCACCATGGCAAGGCCCAGCCCTGTTCCCTCACCCCGTTCCCTGGTCGTGAAATACGGTTCAAAAATCTGATTAAGCGTCTTGGGATTCATCCCTACACCATCATCACGAACAGAAAGTTTGACAAACTCACCGGGCTCTGCATCCCACCCTCCGGGAATCATCCCGGCGCCTACAGTGCAGTTGTTCAGACCAACTTCAAGATATCCGCGCTGATTGCGCATGGCATGAAAGGCATTGGTACACAAGTTTACAATAACACGGTGGATACGAATCGGGTCAGACAGCACCATGGCCAACCCGACTGCAAAATTCAGTCGAATATCCACAGTTGCCGGCAGTGATGAACGCATCATCTCCATTGCTTCTTTGGCAATAAGATCAATGCGTACCGGACGAATCTCTGTCTGGTTGTTGCGGCTGAAAGTCAGGATCTGCTTTACCAGCTCAACGGCACGATTTGAAGCCTGGAGCAGATGATTAATGCTGTCTACAGCCGGATGCCCGCGATCAAGATCAGATTTTGCTATTTCAGCATAACCGGTAATGGCAGTTAGAATGTTATTGAAATCATGTGCAATACCTCCGGCCAGATTGCCGATCGCTTCCAGTCGATGCGCTTTTTCAAGCTGTTCAACAAGCCGGCTCTTTTCTTCTTCGGCTCTTTTTTCGGCTGAAAGGTCAATGTCGATGCAGTACATCTCTCTTCCATTGCCGGTTTCCTGGATGGTATGAGACGAATAGACATGAACATCAGAGCCGTCTTTGTGTTTTAACACAAGCTTACCCGACGGAATCTTCTCGCCGAACCGTACCCATTTATGATGCAGAGAAACAACAGTTGCGACCATCTCATCAGGAATTATCAGGTCCTCAAGCTTTCGGCCCATGGCCTCTTCCGCCGTGTAACCATAAAGTTCTTCACTGGCTTTGTTCCACAAGGTTACCCGGCGCTGCTCGTCATATGCCTGAACAGCAATCGGCTCCACATCTTCTATGATATTTCTGATTGCCGTGGAAGCCTTGCTCAGCTCAGCCTGTATTTCGTCCTCATAGGTAATGTCTCTGCCGCACCCTACAGTACCGAGAAGTTCTCCGGAGTTGCTGAAGATAGGGGCTTTATGGACATCAAGTACCAGCTGATTGCCGCGAACCAGCCCATATTCTCTAAATCTCCCCGGTTTACGACTCTCCTTGACAACAACATCAGAATTGACACAGATTTCCCCAAAGGTATGATCATGACCGGCTGATCGTTCCCGCTGCGCAAAATAGATATCCGTCTTGCCAACGGCCTCTTCCATATTACGGCATTTGAGGAGGTTGTCGCAGATTGCCTGATTAGCGAAGATATAACGATCATTGAGGTCTTTTGCCCAGATAAGATCCGGGGCATCATCAAGCATCAGGCGAATAAAATCCTGATGGGACTGGTCGGCAAAGCGGGACTTCTCCTGACCACCTTCTTTAAGCAAGGCAAGCTCTTCCTCCAGTTGAGCAATTCTGTCTTTCAGCTCTTCTTTTGTCAGGTTCTCCAAAGCCTTTTCCATGATGATATAATTTCGCCGTCAACCACCCCGGGCAAAGTCTGACGGGCATTGTACGACTGCGTGGGAAAATAAATTTATATTATAGTTTTTATCAATTTTTCAAAATTTTCAAAGCACAAAATAGAGATGCCCTCTTTTTCCTCAATTCAGAGGATTTTTCGATTATTCTGCCGGACCTCTCTTATATGTTGCTAAAAAGAAAACAAAATATGATATTATCTGATAACAGTGCATAACCATTCATTAATAAGAGCAAATGAAAAAGAAGATCTTTACACAAACCAGGGCTCAACTCGACCTGGCCCTTGAACAGGCCGTGCGATGGCCGCACAAACATTTCCACAAGGGGAAACTCATCCTTCACCCCGATGTCTTTGCCAGTCCTGACAGAGAAACAAACGTCTCCATTTCACGATTTTCCGTGCTCGACTGCACCGGCACAATTGAAGTCGGCCCCTGGTGCTGTTTCAGTCCGCGCTGCCGGATTTATACCCATGATCATTTTCATATGGGCAGAAGACCTCTGCTTCAGCTCCATGAGGAACAGGGCGTGCTCTGGCAGGATAAAAAGATCGGCGCCGATGTCTGGATTCATGACGAGGCCATAGTCCTTTACCAGGTAACAGAGATCCCCGACGGCTTTGTTCTTGGCGCCGGTTCCATCCTGACCAAAAACCCCGGCCCGTACGAAATCTGGGTTGGCAACCCGGCGCGAAAACTCTGCACCAGAGAGGAGCTTTCAGATAAGGAAATCGTGCAGGAAATCAGTCGGAGATCCGCCTTCAGGCTGAGTGACATTCCATAGGACTCCCCCGCCCCGCAGAAAATTTTCACGACAATCCTTTTCTATTGACATCCCATGGCATTAGATTCAGTATAACGAAATATTGAGCATATGAACATATCACATTGTCGTATATCGACTTAAATTTATTATAGTTATCTGAAGGAGCAAGAGAATGTCAGTGAAAAAAATCGTCGTTATAGGAGGCTCAGCGGCAGGTGCAAAAGCCGCCGCAAAAGCAAGAAGATGCGACCAGAAAGCACAAATCACTATCGTCCAGAAAGTGCCGGATCTTTCCATGGCCAGCTGCGGTTACCCCTACTATCTGGGCGGCACATTCAATAACCGCAATGCATTGCTGTGCACGCCGACCGGTGTTGTAAGAGACGCCGCTTTTTTCAAGAAGGTGAAGGACATAGACGCCATTGTAAACACCGAGTGTGTTGCCATCGACCGTACTTCCAAAACTGTCAGCTGCCTTGACCGTTCATCCGGCACACAATTTGATCTGCCATACGACAAGCTTGTCTTGAGCATGGGTGCAAAACCAAGAAAACTTCCCATTGAAGGCTATGACCTCAAAGGGGTTTCACAGCTGCTCTCCATGCAGGACACTGATTATCTTCAGGATCTGATCAGCAGCGAAACCATAAAAGAAGCAGTTATCGTCGGCGGCGGGCTAATCGGTGTTGAGGCCTGTGAAGCCCTTGTTGCCCGCGGTATTAAAGTCACCCTGCTTGAGGCCGCCCCCCAAATTCTTCCAATGCTCGATGAACAATTTGCCGCCCTGGTGGTCAATCACATGAAGGCAAAAGGGGTTCAGGTCTTCACCTCCATGAAATTACAGGGATTCGTCGGTAAAGCAGGCGCTGTCGCCGGAGCCCGGTTAGGAGACGGAACAGTCATCAGCTGCCAGATGGCCATCGTCTGCTGCGGAATACAGCCTAATACAGAACTTGCCGTTGCGGCAGGTCTGACAACCGGGATAACCGGCGGAATAGTCGTCAATGAGTTCATGCAGACCTCGGACCCGGATATCTATGCCGCCGGTGACTGCGTTGAATGTAAAAACATTCTCACCAACAGGGCCTGTTTTGCCCCGATGGGCGATCTCGCCAATCTTCAGGGTCGGGTTGTCGGTCAAAACGTCATTACAGAGCAAAGTGCTCAATTCCCTGGAACAACCCAGACGGCAATCTGCAAGGTTTTTGATTTCACCGCCGGCGTCAGCGGCCTTACCTCAAGACAGGCAGAAGCTGCAGGAATAGACTGCATCGAGTCATCGATTAATGCAAGTCCTGACAAACCAGGCTTCATGGGCGCAGGTCTTCTCATCAGCAAGATGATAGCAGACAGGAAAACAGGCCGGATTCTCGGCTATCAGTGCATCGGAAACGGTGATGTAAGCCGCTCGGTTGCAACTGCGGCCATGGCCATCAAAGGCAAACTTGATGTCATCGATGTGAGTTGCGCGGACCTTCCATACGCCCCGCCCTACTCCCTCGCGATTGATCATTTCATCACCGCCGCACACGTCATGGACAACAAGCTCAAAGGAAATTACAACACTGTCAGTGCAAAAGAGGTCAAAGAGAAGATTGAAGCCAAAGAAAAGGTTTTCTTCCTTGACGGCAGATCTCCAGACGAATATGAAGTGATGCGTCTGGGCATCGGTGAGGTCCTTATTCCTCTGGGTGCACTGAGAAGCAAACTCGACATGCTGCCGGCTGATAAATCAGCAGAGATTATCTGCTTCTGCAAGATCTCACTGCGCGGCTATGAAACAGCCCTGATCCTCAGAGAACACGGCTACACAAATGTTAAGGTGATGGAAGGCGGCATTATGGCCTGGCCGTATGCAAGGGCAGTTTAAACAAAACACATGGTGCAGCGAATACGTCCATGAATCAAAAAGGTAAAAATCAACACAATAACTGCATTGCCTGCGGTGAAGACAATCCGTTTTCACTGGGCTTGTCCTTTACCCTGCTCGACAACCAGGCAGTGCAGGCATCCTTTGTCGGAAACTCGTACCTGCAGGGATATGAAGGCATTCTCCATGGCGGCATAACTTCGACGCTGCTCGACTCAGCCATGGTCAACTGCCTTTTTTTGCACAACATAAAGGCTCTGACCGCAGATCTGCGGGTACGATTTCTCCATGCTATTCCATGCAACACCAAAATGGTTATAACAGCCTGGATAACCTGTGCGGTTTCTTCACTTTATGAGCTCAAAGCAGAGGTCAAGATCAACGGCAAAATCATGGCCAAGGCCAGAGGAAAGTTCATGGTTAAGGAAGGGCTTCGTGTCTGAAATACAGCTTACAATTATTGTCGATAATCTGTCGGAGAGGAATCTAGGCTGCGAACACGGCTATTGCCTGCATATAAAGGATGGTGCGACCAGCCTTTTATTGGATACAGGGCAATCAAATATCCTCGTTGATAATGCCCGCCATCTGGGAATTGACCTCACGAGCGTCAATCATCTCGTCCTGAGCCATGGTCATTATGATCACACGGGAGGATTATCCTCTCTTTTGGAGATGAATCCCGAAATCCTGATTCATCTCCATCATGACTGCGAACTTCAGCGGTTCAGCCGTGACATTCCAAAAATAAAGATGGTCGGCATAGGAAAAGAGGCATTGCACGCGCTGCAGAACCATCCCGCAGACAAACTGCACTGGATAGACAAACCAACAGCTATAACCGACAGGATACAACTGACCGGCCCTGTCCCGCGCAAGACCAGGTTTGAAACAACCGGCGGTGATTTTTATCTCGATCATGTCTGCAGCAAAACAGATCTGATTCATGACGACCAGTCTCTTGTTATAGAAACCGGCGAAGGTCTGGTTGTCTGCCTTGGCTGCTGTCATTCCGGCATTATCAACACCCTTGACTATATCACGCATATTTACGGCAAATCAAAAATTGCAGCAATTATCGGCGGCATGCATCTGGTTAACAGTGATATCAACCGGCTCGAACAAACCGTCGCCGGGCTCAAACAATATGACATAGAACGTATAGTCGCCTGCCACTGCACCGGAGATGAGGCCATCCGTTATCTGCAAAACAGCATGGATATTCCGGTCAAAATCGGCCACAGCGGATTTTCATTGCGTTTTTAATACCCTTCGCACCATTTACACGCTTATTTTTAGCTGGTAGAGTGTTGTGCAAAATAATCAGAAAACCAAATACTATCTACCGTACACACTAATACCATGACGCCGAGTTATTCCCCAAATCCCCCCACTATTCTCTGGTGGGGACGATTTGATAAAAATTACTCTCGAAACAGAATCCTGAGGCAGCTGCTTGAGGAACTCGGGTACAAGCTGATAGACTTCATACCCAAAAGCTCAGCTTTCGGCGGTCTGCAAGCTGCTTTCACCCGTTTCGGTCATGTCGATGCCGTCTGGGTACCGTGCTTCAGGCAAAACGATTATAAAGCTGCCAGAAGATATGCCTCAAAGCACAATATTCCGTTGTTTTTTGATCCGCTGATCAGCGCCTGGGACAAGGCTGTCTTTGAGAGAAAGAAATTTGCGGAGGATTCGTCAAAATCGCAAAAACTGCTGAAGTGGGAGCAGTCACTCTTCTCCACAGCTGACCTGGTCATCGCGGACACAACCCTTCATGCAGAATTTTATACCAGCCGATTAAAAAGCCCGGCTACCGGCACCGTTGTCATCCCGGTAGGTGCAGAGGAGGAGCTGTTTACCAACCAGCCGTTTCCACCAGACAATAGTCCAATTGAGGTGTTGTTTTACGGCAGTTTCATCAATCTTCAGGGCCCTGAAACAATTGTCAAAGCAGCAGCGCTGATGCCGGATATCAAATTCACCCTGCTTGGTGAAGGGCCATTGAAAAAATCGTGTCAGGCGCTTGCTGAAGGACATCCATCCATTCATTTTGAAGATTGGATCGATTATAACACCCTGCCTGATCGCATCGGAAAAGCACAAATCCTGTTAGGCATCTTCGGAGACTCACCCAAAGCATCCAGAGTGATTCCGAATAAAGTGTATCAGTCACTTGCCTGTGGCAGGCCTACCATCACAAGATATTCAGAGGCCTACCCAAGAGAACTGCATGAAGCCCGGCAAGGGCTCTATTTTGTTCCGCCTGCATCCCCTGAAGCACTGGCCGACAAGATTTCCGAGCTCGTAACCGACACATCCGGCCTCAAACAGCATGCGCAGGCTGCCCATGAACTCTATACAAAGTATTTTTCCCTCTCAGCGCTTAAGCAGGATCTTGAGCTGGCTGTAAAAAAAATCCTGTCCTGAAACAGCACGATTGAATGTGAACCACCGTTAAATCCGGGATGTAAGTGATTTTACATCTTTCCTTCGGGATGCAGCAAATAAGACTAGCCCCGATCTATAGAAAATGATCGGGGCAAAAGAGCTCAGATATTATAATCCGTCGTATTGATGCATCTCAGATGTTATGCACCATGAAGCCTCCATCCACAGGAATAAAGACGCCGGTTTTATCACATGAACCACCAGAGATCACAGTCATACCCCTTCCAGAATGAACATGTTTCCCAGGTAGCTCATATCTTTCTCACGCTCTAATTCCAAGAGATATAGTCTATCGCATATACATGCCGCCGTTGACATCGATGGTCTCCCCATGGATAAAATCATTTTCCATGAGGAACCTGATTGTCTCGGCAATGTGTTTTGCCTCGCCGTTTTTCTGCAGAGGACATGCTTTTCTGAACTGCTCCAGCTTCTCGGCCGAACTCACATTATCGTGGAATGGTGTGACGATAACCCCCGGTGCCACTGCATTGACACGGATATGGGGAGAAAGTTCCTTGGCTACTCCACGGGTAAAAGAATCCAGGGCGGACTTTGATGCGCCGTAGACAGTGGCAGTCGGTGCCCCATGACGCTGGGCCACTGAGGTAAGAAAGACAATGGAAGGATCATTGCCTTTTTTCAGCAGTTTGACGGCAAGACTGGTGACCATCATGGCCGAATACACGTTGAGGGCGAAAATCTTTTCCATAGTTGCCCATTTAATCTCCTCAATCCCCTCACGGGCAACCATACCGCCGGTGGAATTCACCAGCAGATCAAGATGATCAACCTTTTCCTCAACAAAACCCATCAATGCCCTGCATCCCTCTTCCGTGGAAAGATCAGCCTGCACCATGAGGGCCTTGCCGCCCAGTTTCTCAACCTCATCTGCCACAGCCCTGGCTTTTTCCGCTGAACTGTTGTAGTGGACAAAAACCGTATTTCCCTCTGCCAGGGTAGTGGCCGTTGCCGCTCCTATACCGGTGCTCGCTCCTGTGATAAGAATATTCTTCATCTTCATAGTCCTCCAGGCTAATTAAGTAGTGTTACTACATTTATAGTGTGGCTTTATTGCATCTCTAACAATATATTAATAAATACGCCCAGTAAAGGGCAATGACACAAATTAATCCCCCCTATTTCCATTTAATCCTACTCGGAATTTTACAATTCTGCCTAGTTTCTTGTAGTTTTACAATTTTTAACATTGACCAATAGCCACTGTTAGTTGTATTACTACATCAACTATTAGGGATATATTATGAACGATAATCTGTTACGAAAAATCACCGTCTCCGTGAATAATCTCAACCCTGCCGAAAGCAGGGTCGCAGCCTATGTGCTCTCTGTCCCGGAGCAGGTCATTCACCAGTCGATTGCTACCGTTGCAAAAAAATCAAAGGTCAGCGAACCCACGGTAATGCGTTTTTGTCGTTCTATAGGCTGCAGAGGCTATCAGGATTTCAAGCTTGAACTGGCCGTTGCCCTTGCAGGTGACATCCCCTATGTTCACACTTCTATTCAGCAAAATGATTCTGCCAAGGAGATGGTGAAAAAAATCTGTCACTACTCTTCGAACTCACTGCAGATTCTCAATGACAGCCTGGATATTGAAACAGTTGAAAAGGCCATCTCTATTCTTGAAAGTGCGAAACGGATAGAAATATACGGCTCCGGTGCCTCCGGTATTGTCGCCCTCGACGCCCAGCACAAACTGTTCCGCACTAAAGTACCAACCGTTGCCTATCGGGATTCCCATCTGCAGATGATGTCTGCATCCAGCCTGGACAGCGAGTGTGTTGCGCTTGTTTTTTCCTATACAGGGGAATCATTCAATATCATCCAGGCGGCGAAACTTGCACAGGAACAAGGAGCTGTTGTCGTCGGGGTGACCCATCAGCATTCCCCACTGGCATCCTACTGTGACCTGGTTCTGAACAACCCGAAAATTGAAGACACCAAACTCTTTGCCCCAATGGTTTCCCGTCTCTGCCAACTGGTAATTGTCGACATTCTGGCTACGGGAGTCGCCTTGAAGAAAGGGCAGGAGGCATGGGAACATCTGAAAAAAATCAAACAGAGCGTTGTTACATTACGCTCACATGGTGAATAATCGAATATGACGACCCAAACCGCCCCGATTTCAGTTGCCGCCATTGGCGAGTGCATGATCGAACTTCAGGAGATCGAACCTGGTAAGACTCAGCAGACTTTTGGCGGGGACACGCTTAATGCCGCTATCTATATGGCACGCCTGGCTGACATCTTTCCTGTACAGGTTGACTATGTTACCGCTCTAGGCACCGATTCGTTTTCTGAGGGAATGAAGCTCTTCTGGGAAAAAGAAGGGGTAAGCTCTTCCATGGTGCTGCAGCTTGAAGGCGAACTTCCAGGTCTCTATTACATTCAGCTGGATGAGAACGGAGAGCGCCATTTCAGTTACTGGAGGGGGCAGGCCGCTGCTAAAAAATGTTTTGAGTGTGAAGGCAGTGCCACGCTTCTCAAACGACTTGCCGACTATGATGTAATCTATTTAAGCGGCATCAGTCTTGCTATTCTCACCGAAAAGAGCCGGGCTAATCTCATGGCCGCACTGGTCAATCTGTATTCGCAGGGAAAGAAAATTTACTTTGACTATAACTACCGGCCTCATCTGTGGCCTTCAGTTGGTTATGCCCGGCAGGCAATAGACGCTCTGCTGCCGCTCTGCAATACTGTTTTCGTCGGCCTGGATGAACTGGCGGCACTGCACAATGTAACCGTCACAGCAGAAGGCCATAAATATCTGGCAGCAAAAGGAGTGGCAGAATCGATTATCAGAAGCGGCTCCGCCGCCTGTACAATTTACAGCAACACAGCAACATATGAAATACCGGCACAGAAGGTGGAAAAGGTCATCGACACCACCGCTGCCGGCGATTCATTCAGTGGAACATATCTAGTGGCAAGAAATTCCGGTATCTCCATAGAAGAAGCAGCCGCCATTGCCCACCGCATGGCTGCCTATGTCATTCAATATAAAGGAGCTGTAGTACCGAAGGAATTCATGCCTGATTTACAACAAAGACCATAGAGAGGGAGAACATATGGCAGATGTACTGGTAAATGAAAAGGAACTTAGAGGCCTTGTAGAAGA
>QKIH01000010.1 GCA_003249645.1 Desulfobulbaceae bacterium
ACTGAATAAGCCAAACAGTTTTTTTATCATATTAGAGAATATACCTGCTCAAATCCTGATCCTGGACAATCTTATCAAGCTGTTTTTTAACATATTCTGCAGTAACAACAAATTCACCGTTTTCACGTTCACTCGCGTCAAAACTTAATTCATCAAGAACCCGCTCCATCACCGTATGCAGCCTTCGGGCACCGATCTCCTCAGTCCGTTCGTTGACTTCTACTGCAATTGCGGCAATTTCTTCAATAGCTCCATCATCAAACTGCAGTTTAATGCCTTCTGTTTCCATGAGTGCGATGTACTGCTTGGTCAATGCATTTTCAGGCTCGGTAAGAATGCGTACAAACTCTTCTTTGCCCAGCGACTGCAGTTCAACCCTGATAGGAAAGCGTCCCTGAAGCTCCGGGATAAGATCTGAAGGTTTAGCCACATGGAAGGCACCGCTTGCAATAAAAAGGATATGATCCGTTTTCACCATTCCGTGCTTGGTAGTAACGGTCGATCCTTCAACGATCGGTAGCAGATCCCGCTGAACACCTTCTCTTGACACCTCAGGGCCTGAACTGCTGCCCCCACCTCTTGAAGCAATCTTGTCAATCTCATCAAGAAAGATAATTCCTGATTCCTGGGTTCTGGAAAGGGCTTCTTTCATAACCTTGTCCATATCCACCATTCTTTCAGTTTCTTCCTTGGTCATTGCACTTAACGCTTCAGGCACCTTCATGCTCTTCTTCTTTTTCTTTTTCGGAAACATCTTGCCTAATGCGTCCTGAAGAGAAGACTGCATGTCTTCCATACCGCTGGTGGTCATAATTTCAACCATCGGTGTCTGCTGAACATCCTGAAGATCGATCTCTATTTCACGCTCATCCAGTTTTCCTTCACGCAGCATTGTCCTGAAACGCTCCCTGGTGTTTGAGCTTTCATGTTTCTCGGGCAGAATAGTTGTGGTATCAAGATCGCGCATGGTAAAGGAACCGACGCCCCCCGGACCGGAAGCTGCTGTCGGCACAGTTGGAAGCAGAATATCTAGAATTTTATCTTCCGCACTGGCTGCAGCTAGCCCTTCTATACGTTTTTTTTCCTCGGTTTTCACCATATTGATGGCAATTTCCAGCAGGTCGCGAACCATCGACTCAACATCGCGGCCAACATAACCAACCTCGGTAAATTTTGATGCCTCAACTTTCAGAAATGGTGAGTTAGCAAGAGTTGCCAACCTTCTGGCAATCTCTGTCTTCCCTACTCCCGTCGGTCCGATCATGATGATATTTTTCGGTGCTATTTCTTCGCGCAGCGGTGCCGGCACCTGACGACGGCGCCAGCGATTTCTCAAAGCAATGGCAACCGAACGTTTGGCATCCGCTTGACCTACGATATATTTATCAAGAGCGTCGACAGTCTCTCTTGGGGTTTGTGATAAAGAGGAGTTCATATTTTTTCCAGAATAAAAGAATGGTTGGTGTAAATACAGATATTTGCGGCGATATCCATGGCAGCTCTGCATATTTCTTCAGCATTGAGACTGCTGTTATCAACCAGTGCAAGAGCTGCGGCCTGTGCATAAGGGCCGCCGGAGCCGATTGCCAACACACCGTTATCAGATTCTATGACATCACCGGTTCCTGAAAGAAGAAGAGAATGGTCTTTATCGACAGCAATCAGCATAGCTTCAAGTTTTCTTAGCATTCTGTCGGTACGCCAGTCTTTAGCAAGCTCGACAGAGGCCCTCATGAGATTGCCGTTGTACTGCTCGAGTTTCTGCTCAAGCTTGTCAAAAAGGGTAAAGGCATCGGCAGTCGCACCGGCAAAACCGGTAATGACCTGTCCGTTGTAGAGTCGCCTCACCTTCTTGGCGTTGTGTTTCATAACTGTATTGCCAAGAGAAACCTGACCGTCTCCGATAATGGCAACTTCACCTTTGTGCCGCACTGACAGAATAGTTGTAGATCTGAATTTCATTTTTTTAATTAGGTAAAATTATTCTTTTCCGGCCATTGGATGACTGTTGTCATAAACTTCAGCCAGATGTCCCAATGTCAGATGAGTGTATCGCTGTGTTGTAGATAGACTTGCATGACCGAGTAATTCCTGTACCACTCTTAAATCCGCTCCCATTTCAAGAAGATGTGTCGCAAAAGAATGCCTCAGGGCATGGGGAGTTACGACCTGTGGAATCAGCGCCCGTTCACCATAGCTCTTTAC
Organism: Desulfobulbaceae bacterium; assembly: GCA_003249645.1. Classification (GTDB taxonomy): domain Bacteria; phylum Desulfobacterota; class Desulfobulbia; order Desulfobulbales; family Desulfocapsaceae; genus SZUA-575. The sequence continues at coordinate 2,206 of QKIH01000010.1, forward strand.
AAAGCGCTCTACACTCCTGGTAGTCAACCGACCGCCTCGATTATTGAGAAAAAGACTATCCTGATCGGGCTTTTTTCCCCTGCCGAGACAGGCAAGGATTATCTGCTGACGCTGCGGCAGCCAGGCCTGCACAGCTTCTCGCGCCGGTCTTCCTATGGGGACCAGACGCTCTTTATTTCCTTTGCCTCTCACCGTAAGCATTTCGTTATCAAAATCAAGGCTGTTCAGGCCGCAGGTACACAATTCTGCAACCCGGATGCCCGTGGAATAGAGCAGTTCCATGAGCGCTTTATCGCGCTGCTTGTATGTATCTCTCTCATCTGGTGCTTCAAGAAGAGCAAAAACCTCATCCACAGTAAGAAAGGTGGGAATATATTTTGTAACCTTTGGCCCTGAGATACCGGCAAGAGGGTCGGTCTGTACAAGTTTTAACCGCAACAGAAACCTGAAAAATGTCCTGAGTGCAGAGAGCTTTCTCGCCACACTGGCAGGAGTATTGCTGCTGTGCAGACTGACAATAAAAGATCGGATATGTTCTGCTCTTACATCATTTATCTCAGAGATTTTGAGTGTTGCGGCAAATTCACGCAGATCCCTTGCATAACCGCTCACGGTATGTTCCGAATACCCTTTTTCCACATCGAGCCAAAGACAAAATTTTGCTATTTCCTGCTCAAAAGCCACAGCTCACTCCCTGTCTGAATAATCATCTTGTGTCGAATCGTCTGCCATCGTCAATTTGCTTAACAACGAAGAAGTTGTTTTTTATACTCGACTTCCTCTTTTTGAAATTCTATAGTTGTTAAAACTTTTACAGTTCCAATTTTTAGAACTGTAGGGTCAATACTGTAAAAAAAGAGTAATTTCTTTTCAATTCTTTACCCCTCAATCAGCAAAAATGGCAAAAAAAACATTCGAATCTGCATTGCAGCGGCTTGAAGCTATTACCGAAGAAATGGAAAATGGTGAACTGAGTCTGGAAAACAGTCTGAAAATATTTGATGAAGGAATCAAACTTGCCCAGTTTTGCAACGCGCAGCTTGCAGATGCCAAAGAAAAAATCGAGATGCTGATTGATAAAGGTGATCATCTAGATTCAGAATCATATCAAGAGAAAGACAGTGAACATCAAGACTTATCTGAGTGAGAAAAAAACACTGGTTGAGAATGCTCTCGGCCAGTTCATACCGCCTGTAGAAGAACCCTTTACCAACCACCTTGAATCAGTTCATTACAGCCTGTTCGTCGGCGGAAAACGTGTGAGGCCAATTTTATGTCTTGCTGCCGGTCGAGCCGTTTCTGATGATTCAGCTATTGAAGAAAAGCTGCTGCCGATCGGCTGCGCACTTGAATGCATTCACACCTATTCACTTATCCATGACGATCTTCCGGCCATGGACAATGATGATCTGAGGCGAGGAAAACCAACCAACCATAAGGTCTATGGCGAAGCAGCGGCAATACTTGCAGGTGACGGTCTTCTCACCTGGGCCTTTGATCTCATTGCAGGTGCCGGTGATTCATATCTGTCAGCTCAACAGAGACTGCAGATAATCCAGATCATTGCCCGTGCGGCCGGTTCTCTTGGTATGGTTGGCGGCCAGGCGTTGGACATTGAAAATGAGAACAGACAATTCCCGTTTGAGATGCTTCGAACCATCCACAAGAACAAAACCGGCGCACTTATCACAGCTTCTGTGCTTGCTGGAGCAGTAGGCGGCAATGCAACTGCCAGCCAGTTCTCAGCGCTCAAACAATACGGGGAACAGATCGGTCTGGCCTTTCAGATTGTAGACGACCTGCTTGATGTTACATCAACTACTGAAGAACTTGGAAAAGCTGCAAACAGTGATGCTTCACTTGGCAAAGCTACTTATCCCTCATATTTCGGCATTGACGAAACCAGAAAAAAAGCTCAGGAAGCTGTAGCGCTGGCGATAGAAAGCCTCAAAGAATTTGACCAAAAGGCGGAACCGCTGCGTCAACTTGCCGATTATATTTATTCCAGATCCAATTAATACCATTTTTCCTGTTTCAATTATGTGTTTTATGGTTATTTTTAACTGTTCTGACTTAATTGAAACCACTTTATAAGGCGTTCATTTATACCATGTCACAACAAACGCTACTCAGCACAATCAATTCTCCGGAAGACATCCGTGAATTCAACCTGAAACAGCTTGAACAGCTGGCACAGGAGATCCGGGAGACTATTGTCTGCACAATATCAAAAACCGGGGGACATGTTGCTCCCAGTCTTGGTGTCGTTGAACTTACTCTTGCACTGCATTATGTTTTCAATACGCCTAAGGACAAATTGATCTGGGATGTCGGCCATCAGGCTTATGCCCACAAACTCATTACCGGTCGAAGAGATAAGTTCCATACCATCCGGCAATACAGAGGCCTGAGCGGTTTTCCCAAACCCAGTGAAAGCAAATATGATGCCTTCGAAACCGGGCATTCATCCACATCCATCTCGGCAGCCCTTGGCATGACCTGTGCCAGAGAGATGCGTGATGAAAAGGCCCTTTCCATCGCCGTGATCGGTGACGGATCAATGACAGCTGGAATGGCTTTTGAAGCGCTCAATCATACCGGCGATCTTGATAAACCGGTCATTGTCATACTCAACGACAATGAGATGTCTATCTCGCCAAACGTTGGTGCAATCTCTTCGTTTCTGAGCAGAAAACTCACCGGCAGGACCATGCGTCGCGTGAAAGATCATCTCGACAGAAGACTTAACTCCCTTTCAAACGTCGGTGAAAACATTCTCACTGTTCTTAAAAAAAGTGAGGAAAGCTTTAAAAGCTTCTTCACCCCCGGAATGCTGTTTGAGGCGTTCAAATTTGACTATATCGGGCCGATTGACGGTCACAATATCGAAGATCTGATTGAAACCCTTGAAACAGTCAAAGAAACTATTCAGGGCCCTATTCTTATCCATGTTCTTACCAAAAAAGGCAAAGGATATACACCGGCAGAAGAAAGCCCGGACCTGTTCCATGGACTCGGCAAATTCGACCGTGAAAGCGGACAACCGGTAAAATCTGCAGGCCCGCCGACATATACCAAAATTTTCGGCGATACCATGAACCAGATGGCTCTGAGCAATGAAAAACTTGCGGCCATCTCCGCCGCCATGGTCTCAGGAACCGGATTGAAGCATTTTGCAGAACAATATCCAGATCGTTTTTTTGATGTCGGCATTGCTGAACAGCATGCGGTAACATTTGCTGCCGGACTCGCCAGCGAAGGGATTAAACCGGTTGTCGCTATCTATTCGTCATTTTTTCAGCGTACCCTTGATCAGATTATCCATGATATCTGTCTGCCAAATCTACCGGTGACCCTTGCCATAGACCGTGCAGGCGTTGTTGGAGATGACGGCCCTACCCATCACGGGGTATTCGACATTTCCTATCTTCGTTATATTCCGAATATGGTGGCTATGGCACCTAAAGATGAGGAAGAGCTGCGGCACATGCTTTACACTGCCGTTGAATACAATGGCCCGTCAGCTGTCCGTTACCCGCGCGGTTCAGGCATTGGTGTCGAGCTCACCACCAGACTGAGAAAGCTTGAAATCGGCAAAGGTGAACTGCTAAAAGAAGGCACCGACATCCTCCTTCTGCCTATAGGTAACCGTGTCTATCCAGCCCTTGAAGCTGCACAGGGCTTGACTAAAGTCGGCATTAATGCGGCTGTCATTAACCCCCGTTTTATAAAACCGCTTGATTCAGAACTCATTTGTCAATGGGCTTCACAAACAGGCCATGTCATCACCATTGAAGACAATGTGCGCCAGGGTGGATTCGGCAGTGCTGTCCTTGAAATACTTGCCAAAAGAAAGATTTATAACGTTAAAACCTCTAACCTCGGCTACCGCGATCAGTTTATTGAACAAGGGCCGCAGGCCACTTTGTGGAAAAACAACCACCTCGACCCGCCGTCTATAATCAGCGCGGCAATCGAACTGCTCAAATAAAAAAAGGGGGCCTCTTTGCAAGGCACCCTTTTCTCTTTCTCATATAAGGCTCAGCAGTTGTCTCAAACTTTATAATAGTCTTTAAACCAGCGAACGAAATTTTCCACACCCGTTTCAAGGCTGGTATCAGGTTTGTAATTAAAGTCACGAATCAGATCATCGACATCGGCATAGGTTGCCTGAACATCGCCTGGCTGCATCGGCATAAAATGCTTATCAGCTTTCCTGCCGAGGCAGTCTTCAAGTATCTGGATAAACCGCATCAGCTTTTCTTTCTGATTATTGCCGATATTGTACACCCGGTAAGGACAGTAGGAGGTGGCAGGATCCGGATTATCACCGGTCCAGTCAAAGTTTGCCTCTGGAATCTTGTGCACCACTTTATAAACGCCATCTACGATATCGTCTATATAAGTGAAATCACGTTCCATATTCCCGTTATTGAACACTTTGATCGGTTCATTGGAAACAATTGCTCTGGCAAAGAGGATCGGAGCCATATCAGGTCTGCCCCACGGACCGTAAACCGTAAAAAATCGAAGTCCGGTCGTAGGCAGGGCATAAAGATGACTGTATGTATGGGCCATCAGTTCATTGGCCTTTTTTGATGCTGCATACAGCGAAACCGGATGATCGACATTATCATGAACGGAAAAAGGCATCTTTGTATTCGCCCCGTAAACAGAACTTGAAGAGGCATAAACGAAGTGCTTCACCTTGGAATGACGGCATCCTTCAAGCAGATTGACAAAGCCCACTATGTTGGAATCAACATATGAGTGAGGGTTGATCAGTGAGTAACGAACACCTGCCTGTGCAGCCAAGTTTACCACGGCATCAAACTGATGCTCGGCAAAAAGTGACTCCATCGCCGGACGATCGGCAAGATTGATATTCACATGGGTAAACCCATCGCCTTCAGCGAGGGCGGCCATCCTGTCAGTCTTGAGCTTAGGATCATAATAATCATTGAGATTATCAAGGCCGATTACTTCTGCACCACCATCAATCAATTTTCTGGAAAGAGCTGCGCCGATAAACCCGGCCGCTCCTGTAACAAGTATTTTTTTCATGTAACCTTCATATGAGAAGTCCTCAAACACCAAGAGAACTGTTGTTCAATTGAACTTCGATCAGTCGTCGAAGTCACCTTCCGGACCGGCATTTACGTCCAGGGTTTTAGCACGTTCAGCTATTTTTGCCACTGTCCATTCTGCAGGATCCTCAATTTTTGCAGCCTTAGGCCCTAAATCATACGTCCCGGCTTTACAGATAAGTTCAATTGCAATATCAGCAGAATTTTCAGCATTAAAGACATTGACCAGTATACTATAGACGAATTGCTCTACTCTCTTCGCCATACGTTCCCGAATCTCTTCAGGCTGAGCAAGGATCTTCATCTCAAAAGGGAGATTAAGCTTTTTGTAATTTCCACCATTCCAGCCCTGTTCCGCAGCATAGCCTTTCATATCCTGCCAGAGTCCTTCTGTCAGCCCTTCACCTTCGAGTTTGATAAACTCTCCGTCTGACATGATCGCATTGCCGTAATCGTTGACTTCAAGCCCCCATCCAACCATCTGCAATGCTGTTGCAACGTTTGCCTTGGTGGTGTGGGTCTTCCCTGCAATAGCGCGAAGTTTATCTGAATTGTTCCCCGATGTTCCATGCTGGGCACCGGATATGCCATAGGGTTCAAGGGCTTTATGGATCTCAGCCGTCAATTCGACCTGTATCCCCTGTCCAGTCGCTTCTATTCCGTGGGCAGAGCCGTTATTCAGAGCAATCCAGTCAGGTGAAATACCATGCGCATTAAGCCCTCTTATAAGAAAAGATGCGTCATCGACCGTCGACAATCCCTGATCACCTTTTATTTCGCCGACTTCTGTCTCAAGTCCGGCCCATGACGGGATTACACTGTTTAATTCGATGTTGGCAAAAAGATTCTTATCGTCCGGCATATGTGAAGCGTCTATTGCAATCGAGGTGATACCCGCTTCAAAAATTGTTGGAATCTCCACCATGGCTGCAGGGATATCACTTTCTTTCTTGATGCCGTAATGATCTGCATGAATAGCGACAGGGACTGTAATTGCAAGCTCGTTACACAAGGCATCAACCTGTCTTGCTATATTCCAGAAATTAACCGGACAATAGGTTGATTCTGAGCGGGCTATTTCAATAATAATAGCACTGTTGGCACGCTGTGCAGCCATGAGTGCTCCGCGTATAACAAGAAAACTTCTCCCGTTGGCAGCCATGGTCATAGCTTTGCCCTTGCCGGCAAGTGCTCGGTCAATCACTTTGCCGCTTACCAGCAAAGCACGCGAGTGCGGAAAAAGCTTCTGTATATTAGGCGGCCTTCCAACCTGCAGCGCTCTGTCAAAATCCGGATGCATCGTCAACTCCCCCTTTCCTGCAGTGACAGCAGGATTGATTGATTAGCAAAATAATGAATAATCCACATTTATTAGTTACGGGCTAATGTATAATGCACAACACCCTATAACGCCAGTATAACATGATTAATTTTCATTAGTGTTATTTGTTAGGCTACTCCTGCTGTTCAGCCGGAGGTTCAGAGAACTCCCTAAAGGTCTTTCTCCCGAAAAGATAAACGGCAATCACGCTTATTTCGTAGAGAATCATCAACGGCACGCCCATCATCATCTGATTCACCACATCCGGCGTCGGCGTCAGGATTGCAGCTATAATAAAGTTGATCAAGATTGCATACTTACGATTTTTATTCAAAAATGCAGTGTTAACTACGCCTATCTTGGCAAGAAAAACCATCAATACCGGCATTTCAAAGATGGCGCCAAAAGCAAGAAGCAGTCGTAGAGCGAGGGAGAAATACTCACTGACTGACGGTAAAGAGACTAAATATTCGTTATTGTAGCCAACGAGAAATTTAAATGCAGGAGGAAAGACAACCAGGTATCCGAACGCGGAACCACTTAAAAAGAATAGCGACGAGATAACGGTGAACGGTATAATGACCTTTTTCTCATGTTTGTATAAACCGGGTGCAATAAACACCCATATCTGCCAGAAAAGAACCGGGACAGACAGTAAGATACCTGCGACAAGGGCTAATTTTAGGTAAAAAAAAACCCTTCCTGATATGAGGTGAAAATAAGTGAGGTCTGATCAGGCAGCACATCAACCAGCGGCTTGAAAAACCATGAGCCGATCGGCTTTATAACCGAATAAGCGAGGCAAAAACCGATAAATACGGCAGCAAAGGATATGATAAGACACTTACGTAAATCACGTAGATGATCAGTTAATGACTGATTTTCAAACTGTTCTGCGTACTCTTCCGGTTCCATAACTCTACTCAACCAATGTTTGATATTGCAAAAAATCGATTACTCGGTTTCTTTACCATTGTGTCTGCTTTTCTGCAATGTTTTCAAAAAAACTCAAACAAGATAAAATTTCATTTAAATGGCTGGCTCTTCCTGGAATGTCTATATGGTGCGCTGTTCGGATAATTCTCTTTACACCGGTATTACAACCGATCTTGAAAGAAGAGTCGAGGAGCATAACTCTTCAGTCAAGGGATCCAGATACACAAGAAGCCGTCGCCCGGTTCATCTTGTGTATGCAGAAGAGTGCATTTCCAGATCAGAAGCATCAAAGCGCGAAAGATTGTTAAAATCATTGAGCTGCCAGGAAAAGCATCAACTTATAAAAAAATAATGACAGATCATTCTTTCATAGCATATCCTTTCCCATGGCAATACCGTTTTCTTTCTGCTACACTATAAAAACAGTAACAGTCAATTCAAACAGTTAACTACTTTTCGCTGCCTATGTCGCAAATATTGATTGCCGATGACGAGAAATCCATGCGCGATTTTCTCAAGATCCTCCTCAACAAAGAGGGTCACCAGGTCACTACAGCCAAGGATGCAAAAGAAGCTCTTGATGCAGTCAAATCAGCTCCGTTTGATCTGGTCATCACCGACATACGTATGCCGGGAATGTCCGGCCTTGAACTGCTTGAAGAGATAAAAGAATATAATATCGATTTGCCGGTAATCATGATTACTGCATTTGCCTCCCCGGATGATGCGGTAACTGCAATGAAGAACGGTGCCTTCGATTACATCAGCAAGCCGTTCAATGTTGACGAGATCAAATCCGTTATTGCTTCAGCAAACAGTCAGTATCAGGCCCGTGAGCAGTCAGCATGTTTAAGTTCGCTTTTCCCATCTATCATTGGCGAATCACGGGAAATGCTGAAAATTTTCGATATGATTCATCGCGTAGCCCCGACACCTGCCAACGTTCTTATTTACGGGGAATCCGGAACCGGCAAGGAGTTAGTCGCCCAGGCAATCCACTCACACTCTCAGGTTGCCAAAAATCCATTCGTTCCCATCACATGCAGCGCCATCCCCGAGGAATTAATGGAGAGCGAACTGTTCGGTCACGTTAAAGGATCTTTTACCGGTGCTATCCACGACAAAGCGGGCCTTTTCTCGGAAGCAGATTCAGGCACTGCGTTCTTGGACGAAATTGGCGAACTTACCCCTATTATCCAGACCAAGCTGCTCAGGGTTCTTCAGGAACGCGAGATCAAACCGGTCGGCGGCACAAAAATCAAACATATTAATGTCCGAATAATCGCAGCCACCAATAAAATTCTTGAAGAGGAAATTAAGGCAGGCCGTTTTAGAGAGGACCTTTTTTACCGTCTTGCCGTCGTTCCGCTTCGTGTTCCTCCTCTTCGTGAAAGAAAAGGTGATATCCCGCGGCTTGTTGATCATTTTCTGCAAAAATATTCGAGAATACTTGGCAAAGAAGTAAGAGAAATTTCCTCCTATGCTCTTGAAGTGCTGCTGAAATATGATTTTCCTGGCAACGTTCGCGAACTTGAGAACATTATTGAACGCGGAGTTGCCCTTGAAAACTCAAACATTGTTCTGCCGGAAAGCCTGTCCCTTTCAAATTCCATGCGTTCTTCAGCAAGACGTGCAGAATCTGATGAGGATGACATTCCATCCATCTTCTGTGCCGTGAGAAGTGAAGAAGAGCTTTTTGACCTTGGTCTTGAAAAGGTTGTTAACGACCTGGAAAAACGTCTCATACAATTCGGTCTTGAGAAGACCAACAATTCAAAAATGAAGGCAGCGGATCTTTTGCAGATAAGTTTTCGCTCGTTACGATACAAAACAAAGAAATATGGTCTCGATTAAGGAATGATTCTGAGAAGGCTGCTCCATAATGGACATGTCGTCAATGAAATAGATCGTACCCTTCGCGGCCAGCTTCTTTGGGTGCTTTTTCTTCGTATTGTTCTGTATACCTGCCTGCTGACCATCAGCTTCTTTTTTAATGATACGAAGCTGGCAATCATTCTGTTACCGGAAAAGCATCTGCTTTTCTTTATTACAGCTGTTTATGCCATCACTATCCTATCGGCATTTGTACTGAAGTTCAAACATCATAATCTTCGAAATTTCGGATTTGTCCAGTGTCTTCTTGATACGTTTTTTGTCTCTGTCCTGGTTTATTACACCGGATGCTCACACTCGATATTCATCAGTGTGTATTTTTTCCCTATCATCTCAGGAGGACTGATTCTTCCCAAAAAAGGAGGGATAGTTTCAGCTGCTGCTGCAACGCTTCAATTCGGTTTTCTGCTCTTGCTTGAATGGGTCGGCAACTACCCCGACTATCTTCGATCCTATTCATTCATGGGAACAAATGACATCTACGCCATGATCAACCACTTTGGCGTCAGAGGCATCACCTTTTTCCTGGCAGCGTTACTGAGCGCGTTATTCGGCTCCAGACTGATTCGAACGGAGAAAGCCCTCTCTGATACTCAACAGAGTTATGATGAACTGAACATCCTCTACAAGCTGATTTTTGATAATATCAGTACGGGAATCATTATTCTCAACGCGAAATCCCAAATCACCTCGGTAAACGCTGCGGCAGAAACCATAACCGGTTACAGTCAGCATGAACTCGTTACCAAATCGCTTGCAAGCGTTTTCCCCGATATCGACATCAACACTAAAAAGAAAAGACAGGCTGTTGACCTCATAAAAAAAGATGGATCCGTTACCCGAATCGGGTATTCCCATGCGGGTTTTCTCCCCACAACTACCATCAAAAACCAACCGTTTGATTCACACCGCGTCTTAACGATTCAGGACATCAGCGAAATTGAAGACCTTGAGAGGAAATACAGGCAGGCAGAAAAACTTGCAGCCATAGGTATGATGAGCGCATCTATCGCCCATGATTTCAGAAACCCTTTAGCGGCAATTTCAGGTTCGGCACAGATATTACGGGCGGAATACGTAAACAGCTATCAACAAGACAATACCAGTTACGAACTGGCCGACATTATCGTTCGGGAATCAAAACGGCTCACTGATACCATCACCAATTTCCTTCGATTCGCGCGACCGGAGATTGCCAATAAAGAATGGTTCAGCCTGCATTCCTGCATCCGGGAGGTATTACAGGTTTTTTACGCATCTCCGGATTGCCCCTCAACCTGTACAATCATAAAGGATTTTGAAGAGACCCTGGATATCTGGGCCGACAATAAGCAGATATTTATTATTTTTAACGAACTCCTGAGAAACGCAATGGCTTTTTGTCCCGTGGGCAGAGAGCGAATAGCCATTCGAGCTGAAGAAACAATCGAAGATGACGAGTCCGGTTTTGTCACAATTACCTTTGAAGATAACGGGCCAGGAATCCCTCCTGAACACCGTGACCTCATCCTGGAACCATTTTATACAAACAGAACGGACGGAACCGGGTTGGGCCTGGCAATTGTCAACCAGACCATTAAAGAACATCAGGGGCAGCTTACCATAGCCAGCTCAGATCTTGGTGGCGCCAAGTTCATTATTAAGCTGCCGCTGCCATAATACCTATTCTTTTTCCTTCCAGACTGACGCACCAAGTTTTCTCAATTTCTCCACCATAAACTCATAACCGCGCTCCAGATGGTATATTCTTGATATATCGGTACGTCCGCTGGCAGCAAGTCCTGCAATAACCAGCGATGAACTTGCACGTAGATCTGTAGCCATAACAGGCGCTCCTGCCAGGCCGTTGATCCCCCTGCCTTTTACAGAGGCCCTTGATCCGTTAATACGAATATCAGCCCCCATCCGCTGAAGCTCTGCAACATGCATGAACCTGTTTTCAAAAATAGTCTCATTTACCACACTTACACCGTTACTCATGGTCATTAAAGCCATGAACTGTGCCTGAAGATCAGTTGCATAACCAGGATATGGCATGGTTGTAATATCGACTTCTTTAAAACCCGCCTCAGACTGCATGTGTGTTGCATCTATTTCGATTTCGTTCTCATTTTCAGTAACGATAATCCCTGCAGCCCGCAATTTCTCCAGCAGCGCTGGCAGGTGTTCGGGTTTGCAGTGTGTAACCTTTCCTTTGCCGCCTGTTGCCGCTATGGCAATCAAATAGGTACCAGCTTCAATACGATCCGGTATAATTGCAATCTGTGCAGGGTTGAGTGATGCAACACCTTCAACTACCAGTTTATCCGTACCTCTGCCTTCTATACGAGCCCCCATCGTTATTAGCATATCAATCAGGTTGCCGATTTCAGGCTCCCTTGCAGCATTCTTTATTGTGGTCGTTCCTTCAGCAAGAACTGCGGCCGTAAGCAGATTTTCAGTTGCCGTCACAGAAGGAATGTCAAAATAAATAACAGCGCCCTTCATACGACCCTCAATAACGGCTTCGACATATCCATTTTCAAGATTGCAGGTAACTCCAAGCTTTTCAAAGCCGAGGAGATGATAGTTAATCGGTCGCGCACCAATTGCGCAGCCCCCTGGAAGGGATATTTTTGCTTTACCAAGCCTTGCCAAAAGCGGACCAAGTACCAGAACAGATGCCCGCATGGTTTTCACCATCTCATAAGGTGCTTCATGGCTTTTCAGGTCGCTGGAATCTATGATCAGTTCATCACCGTTACGCTGCCAGACAACCCCCATGGTCTCCATGAGTCGTAAAATGGTTCTGGTATCTCTGAGATCAGGTACGTTCTTGAGATGATGTCTGCCGCCAACCAGTAGTGTCGCAGCAATGAGAGGCAGTGCAGCGTTTTTTGCGCCGCTTATTTTCACATCCCCGTAGAGTGGTTTTCCACCTTCTATGACTAATTTTTCCATTCGGTTCCTTTCTTAAACTGTACAGTGTAATACCCTGTCTCTCCCTGAATAATCCTGAAACACTTCGACAACCTTAAATTTATCTGTTTTTGAAAAACAGTCTGCGCACATCATCCCCTGTTCACTGCCCATCTCCATAAAGAAATGACCCTCAGGATCAAGATAATCTGCGACTTCATCGGCAATGCGCTCGATAATATCCATTCCCTTCTGCCCGCCATCCAGAGCAAGATGCGGTTCATACTGACTCACTTCAGGCTCAAGGTTGTTCATCACATCCTCTGTTCTGATATATGGTGGATTAGATACTATCAGTGAAAAAGTTGAAGATTTTTCAAGATTATTAAACAGATCAGAATGAAGTGTTTTGACAAATCGTTCAACATTCAATTGTGCTATATTTTTCTCGGTAACCGCAAGAGCAGCGTTTGAAACATCAACAGCAAGAACCTCAGCGTTAAGCTCTTTAGCAAGCACACAAGCTATCGCACCACTGCCGCAGCAGAGATCAAGACACCGGGAAACTTTTGTTTTGTCAATGAGAGAAAATACTTTGTCGAGCATAAATTCCGTTTCAGGCCTCGGGATAAGAACATCACCTGTGATAAGAAACGGCAGCGACCAGAACTCCTTACTGCCTAAAATATAGGCCACCGGCTCCCTCTTCACCCTTCTGTCCAGCAGCGCCTCAAAGAGGGCATAACTTTTCTCATCTATTGTCTTCTTTGCAGCAAGAAACAGCTCTGTACGAGAAAGTCCAAGAACGGAACTTAGCAGAAGCCAGCTGTCAGTTGATGAGTCTTCAACACCGGCTTCTTCGAGTTTTTTTTGACTATAAGTCAGTAATTCGGATATTGTCAGTTGCTGCACAGCACCCATCTACTGAATTTTTTTCAGGCGTTCTGCCTGATCGTGTGAGATAAGAGGATAAATGACATCATCAAGCTTGCCGCTCATGATGGTTTCAAGCTTATAAAGCGTGAGGTTAATTCTGTGATCAGTTAACCGGCCTTGAGGAAAGTTATATGTTCTAATTCTTTCACTCCTATCACCGCTCCCAACCTGACTTTTACGATTTTCAGAAATCTTGTCGTGCTGTTCCTGCTGAACCTGGTCAAGAAGCCTTGCCCGCAGAACAGTTAACGCCTTCGCCTTATTTTTATGCTGGGATTTCTCATCCTGACAGGTCACTACAAGTCCGGTAGGCAAATGCGTTATACGAACGGCAGAGTCAGTTGTGTTAACAGACTGACCGCCTGGGCCTGAAGAACGGTATACATCAATCTTCAGTTCATTCATATCGATATTGACCTCTACCTCATCGGCTTCCGGCAGGATAGCAACTGTTACCGCAGAGGTATGAACCCGACCCTGGGTTTCAGTCTCCGGAACACGCTGAACCCGATGCACTCCGCTTTCATACTTGAGTTTGGAATACACCTGCTCACCGCTGATCAACGCTATAATTTCCTTAAAACCGCCTATGCCAAGAGGACTGGAATCCATGACTTCCACACGCCATCCCTGTGACTCTGCATAGCGGGAATACATTCTGAAAAGATCACCGACAAAAAGTGCGGCCTCATCCCCACCTGTTCCGGCCCGGATTTCAAGAAAGGTGTTTCTCTCATCGTTAGGGTCTTTCGGCAGTAAGATTAATTTTATATCGCGATCAAGTTTTTTCAGTAACTCTTCAAGTTCGGAAATTTCAGCCTTGGCAAGTTCTTTCAGTTCCGGATCTTCATCCTCATCACGGATTATGGCCTTGTTCTCACTGAGATCTTCATTCGCTTTTTTAAATTTCTTATAAAGATTATTCAGTTTGGTGAGATGGGCATGCTCACGCACTATTTTCTGATATTCCTGCTGATTGTTCACCAGGACCGGATCAGATAATTTCCCCTCGAGGTGAGATAATTTATCTTCAAGATCATCGAACTTATCAAACATTGCTTTCCTGAAACGTTATTTTGTTAGGTTGCGCAAAAAAAAAGCCCACAGCACTGCATTGCATTACTGTGGACCTATGTAAACCGGGCGAAGAAAAAGAGCTATTAAGCTTATTTTTCTTGACCTTCGAAATGCTTTGCGTAACGCTTTTTGAATTTTTCAATACGTCCAGCAGTATCAACAAGTTTCTGTTTACCGGTAAAGAACGGGTGACAGGCAGAGCAGATCTCAACTCTAATTTCTTTATCTACTGAACCAAGTTCTACTTCATTACCACAAGCACATACCGCTTTAATTTTATTGTATTCCGGATGGATATCACTTTTCATAATTCTTGTTTCCTCCAACTTTATGTAAACGCCTTTTATTCAGCGCATCAGTACCAGATTGTAAACGTGAACAAAACAATATAACAGGATCATAACAAATATCAAGGGGAATAACACCAGCCCTGTATTTATTTCTATGTTTTAATTCAACTTCAGCGGCAGTTCTATCAGCCGCCGGTCATCGCATCAAGAAAATCTTTATTGGTTTTCTGGTGCTTGAGTTTATCTGCAAGAAAATCCATTGCATCTGATGGATTCATTGAATTCATCAATTTTCTCAGGATCCATACGCGGTTAAGGACATCTGGCTTAAGCAGCAGATCTTCTTTCCTGGTACCAGACTTCTTGATATCAATAGCAGGGAAAATGCGTTTATCAGCCATTTTTCTGTCAAGTACAAGTTCCATATTACCAGTACCCTTAAACTCTTCGAAAATGACCTCATCCATTTTACTTCCTGTATCGACAAGGGCAGTAGCAAGAATTGTAAGGCTGCCGCCCTCTTCGATATTTCTTGCAGCACCGAAGAAACGCTTAGGACGATGAAGGGCATTCGCTTCAACACCGCCGGAGAGGATCTTGCCGCTTGCAGGTGTAACAGTATTATATGCCCTTGCAAGACGGGTGATACTATCAAGCAGGATAACAACATCCTTACCATGCTCGACAAGACGCTTAGCTTTTTCTATTACCATTTCAGCAACCTGTATATGTCGCTGCGGGGGTTCGTCAAAGGTTGAACTGACAACTTCAGCAGCCTTGACGGTTCTTGCCATTTCAGTAACCTCTTCAGGACGTTCATCAATCAGAAGAACAATCAGGTATACTTCCTTGTGGTTCCGTACTATCGAGTTGGCAATCTTCTGCATCAGAACCGTTTTACCAGTTCTTGGCGGAGCCACTATGAGACCGCGCTGCCCCTTCCCGATCGGGGTAAACATATCGATGACTCTGGTGCTGTAATTATCAGGCTGCCATTCCAGGGTGAATTTCTCGTTGGGGTGTAGCGGAGTGAGGTTTGTGAAAAGTGTCTTCTGTTTAGCTGCTTCAGGGGGATCAAAGTTTACAGATTCAACTTTGAGAAGAGCAAAATATCTTTCACCTTCCTTCGGCGCTCTGACCAAACCTTCAATTACATCACCGGTCCTGAGATTCAATCTGCGAATCTGCGATGGAGAGACATAAATATCATCAGGCCCTGGTAAATAGTTGTAATCTGCCGCACGAAGAAAACCGAAACCATCGGGAAGTATTTCCAATGTTCCGCCGCCACGCATATTCCCTTCCTTGTCGGCCTGAGCCTGAAGCATGGCAAAGATCAGCTCCTGCTTTCGCATTGAACTGTATCCTTCAACTTTCAACTTTCTAGCAAGCTTTACCAGTTCACCAATTTTCTTGGTTTTTAATTCCGCCAGATTCATTCTTTTATCTTCTCCTCACAATGTTTGGCAGGATAACGGTTTACCAGTCGAAACAGTCAACGAAAACAATTTCTAAATGGTCTTTATGAAATCAATAAATTATCAGCAAAATCCACGACCACAATTTCAGCGGTATGGGCGATTATATTGTATTTTTAGTCAGTTAATTATTTTTATAAGATCAAATCAAAAAAGGATGGCGTGCAACCATGTATGAGCTGCACAAGATCATTTGTCATATAAAGTTGTCTTGTTCAGGAAATGCTTATTGGGTAAGTCTTATCAGCTGAGCAATGAATTTCCTAATTGAATGCAACAGAGGCCAGTCGAGGTTGGAACTTCATCACTGACTGCTTTCTACCTTATACGTACTCCCCTTTCTGCTGTCAAGATTTTTCGTCAGATTTTCTTGTTTTCATGATCATCAGCTGATCCAGATATGCTGCAATCTGCAACAGTTGGGACATTGTGTAAGTGAAACAATAGGAGTTATCAATTACCATATCAGCCATCATTGCCTTTTGCCATGAGCTCATCTGCAACGCCAGCAGATCGTCGGCATAGTGGCTGTCAATACTATCACGTACCATAAGCCGCTCTCTGCCCTGACGATAATGCACATAAACGCTGATAACCACATCAAAATCACTTTGCCAGCCAACTTCAAACAGCAAAGGGACCTCATATATCATCATCTCTTGTAGATATTCTTCTGATGGTTTTATATCCAACAGATGCTGACGAATGAGCGGGTGAAGTATTTCTTCAACCTCTTCTTTGAGTAAGGGATTATCACTAATAGCTTTTTTCAGCTTCTGCCGGTCAAGACTTCCGTTTTCAAGTAAATAAGAATCTGAAAATTTTTCACAGAACAGAACGTACCCCGGGGCGCCAATCTGCATCAATTCACGAGCAATTTGATCGGCTTGAACAATTTGACTGTTCAACATCTTGCCAAACGCGGCTAGAATCCTGCTTTTTCCTGAACCTATAGTTCCTGTAAGGCAAACCCTCAACATTGCCCCTCAGCAGAACAATCCACTTCTTCGAGCAATTCAACAACCCTTGCAAAATCAGGCCAGAGAGGGGCTCTAAAACTCATCGTTTTCCCAGTATACGGATGCTCAAATTCAAGGCAACATGCGTGCAGCAGCTGCCGAGGTGCAACAGGATCAACCTTTCTCGGCCCATAAAGTTCATCCCCTACAACCGGGCAGCCTATTGATGCCATATGCACTCTTATCTGATGAGTACGACCGGTTTCTATGTGAACTTCAACAAAGGAGTATTTTCCCTGACCATAGGTTACGAGAACTTTCCAGCTGCTTGCAGCATACCTTCCTCCCTGCCCCTCAGTCCGGATACTCATTTTTTTTCTTTGTACAGGGTGCCTTCCTAT
This sequence comes from Desulfobulbaceae bacterium, assembly GCA_003249645.1. Taxonomy (GTDB): domain Bacteria; phylum Desulfobacterota; class Desulfobulbia; order Desulfobulbales; family Desulfocapsaceae; genus SZUA-575. Next base: position 19,482 of record QKIH01000010.1, read on the forward strand.
TGGGGCAACAATACGCCCTTCTTTTTCTTTTGGTACCCCATGAAGCAAAGCCTGATATGTTTTCTGGACCCTTCGATTCTTGAACATATCCGCAAGCTGTTGATGCGTCTGTGCGTTTTTTGCAACAACCATGACACCTGAAGTGTCTTTATCCAGCCGATGAACGATTCCCGGGCGCGTTGCATCATCACCTGCTGACATTATCTGACTGCAATGAGCAACAAGTCCGTTGACCAGTGTCCCGGACAAATTTCCTGCACCGGGGTGAACCACCATATCGGGGCTTTTGGAAAGAATGATGATCCATTCGTCCTCATAGAGGATGGTAAGGTCCATTTTTTCAGGGGTGATTTCTATCTCGTCCTGATAATCACACCATCCGGATACTATCTCACCCAGTTTCAGTTTATAACTGCTTTTTTTGGGGATATCATTAACTTTGATAGTTCCTTTTTTTATCGAGCTACTGAGAACCGAACGGGAATAATCAGGAAGCATTGCACTCAAAAACCGGTCAAATCTTTGACCGGCCTGAGTTTCATCGACCTCTATTTCAAAATCATTTAGATCTTCTGCAAACCTGGAGTTGTCGGAGCAAGAGGCATCCATCTTTGGTAATGAGTTATCAGACTAACAATAGGGGAAGGATGGCATGCGCAACATAATGATCAGGCAAAGATCATGTCAATTCTGCTCGACATGTTTTCTTCATCAAGATTCTGGGCAAGAGACAACTCTTTGATCAAAAGCCCTTTTGCCGTATCAAGCATCTTTCTCTCGCCATAGGAAAGATCCTTATCTACACTCAGGAGAAACAAGTCTCGTAAAACTGCAGCCACTTCATGAACAGAACCTGTCTTTATCTTTTCCATATAATCACGATAACGACGATTCCAAGTCTGAGAACCAAGTTCTACATTTCTGTCCTTCAAAATATCAAGAACCTCATTTACCTCAGTCTCTTTTACAATCGCTCTCAAACCAACATTCTGACTACTGGCCACAGGAATCATTATGGTCATGTTATTGTCTAAAATCTCTAAAACATAAAACTGCTGATCTGCTCCTGCGACAGTCTGGGTTTCGATAGATTTAATAACACCAACACCATGAGCCGGATACACGGCCATATCACCTTCTGCAAACACTACTTTCTCCTGTTGAAATGATGCTTTTGGAACACAATGGGAAAAACATATTATCTCTTAAAACCTGTAGGGAGATTTAAGAAAAATACTATTCTGGAAAAATTGAATAGAACCGTGATAAAAAATCACATTTTTTAATAGACTTTTAGTCTACCATATATTATAAAAAAATGCCCTAACTATCGACAATTATCCGGTTTTTGATAGGGTTTCTCTTTTATTTCACGCTGTTAATCAAACCAACAGCTTTGCTTACCTGTCCATCCAGGAACAATTCCACCCCATTTTTAATCACCTTTTTCCGCTCTTCGACAATTTTATATTCATCTTCGGTGAAATTGGATAAAACATACTTATCAACGGGGAAATCCGGATGAACACCATCTTTGCCAGGACGACCAACCCCGAACTTGAGTCTGTAGAAGTCTTTCTTCCCGATACTGTTCATGATGGATTTGATGCCATTATGTCCCCCAGCTCCGCCACCGGCAGTCAACTTCAACCTTCCTGGCGACATATCGATATCGTCATGGATGACTAGAATATTTTCTGGCTCACACCTGTAAAAATCAGCAAAACCGACGACCGATTTACCGCTTAAATTCATAAAGGTCTCAGGCTTTATGAAATGCACAGACTGGCCATTGATGCGCACCGAGCCGGTGCTGGCAGAGAATTTGATCTGGTCTATCCCAGCACCATATTCTGCAGCAAGATAGTCGACCAGCATAAAACCTATATTGTGTCTGGTATTTTCATACTTCAGACCCGGGTTTCCCAATCCAACTATGAGGTACGGAGAGTTGTTTGACATGGCTATGAAAAAAGAAAAAAAATCCGGACAGTACTGAACGCACTGTCCGGATTTAACGTAATACTGTAATCCTTGAAATTACTTGGCAGGTGCAAGAATAGCAACACACTCCTTCTTAGGATTACTTACAAGAGTGACATTCTCAGGAAGAGGAATCTCGCCTACCTTGAAAGAATCACCAATAGCAAGCGGCTTAATATCAACGGTACATACGTTTGGAATATCAAGCGGTTTTGCTTTCAACACAATTGTGTTAACGTAAATAGTTTTTTCACCACCAAGATCAATACCTTTTGCTTTGCCGACATACTCAACAGGTACGGTGAACTGTCTTTCCATCTCGATATCGATTTCCTGAAAATCAGCATGTACCAAGGTATCTTTGATCGGATCAGTCTGAACCTCTTTGATCAGGACATTTTTATCGCCCTCACCCTCGATTTTCATGGTTACTACAGTGTTCTTCCTGGCGTACTCAAGCAGTTGTTTCATAAGGGTTTTGGTATCAAGCTGAAGTGCAAGAGCTCCATCACCAATTCCATATACAACAGCCGGAGTCTGCCCAGCTGAACGCAACTTGCGCATAGCGCCTTTACCGGTTTCTTTTCTAACCGACGCTGACATTTCTACCTGAAACATTTTTTCCTCCTTAACCTAGTCTGCTTTTTATTTACAGATAAGGATAGTATATCAAAAACTCTGTCTAATTAATAATCCATTAAACGAAGAGCGAACTTACAGAATCTTCGTTGTGTATACGCCTGATAGCTTCTGCAAGCAATGCAGAAACCGACAGGACTTTTATCTTACCACATTTGATCGCTTCAGTTCCAAGAGGAATTGAGTTGGTAACAACCAGCGACTTAATGTCAGAATTTTTTATTCTTTCAACAGCCGGTCCTGAAAGCACCGGGTGAGAACAACAAGCATGCACTTCTTTAGCACCATTTGCAATCAGCGTTTTAGCACCGTTACAAAGCGTTCCGGCAGTATCAACCATATCATCAACCAGGATGGCAGTCTTTCCCTTGACATCTCCGATTACATGCATGGCTTCGCACTCATTTGGCTTATCTCTTCTTTTATCAATAATAGCCAGACCGCACTGCAGTCTCTTTGCATAGGCTCTGGTCCTTTCGACACCGCCTGCATCAGGAGAGACCATTATAACATCTTTAAATGTTCTGCTGATATATTCAAGAATGACCGGTGCTGCATATAAGTTATCAACCGGGATATTAAAGAACCCCTGTATCTGACCAGCATGCAGGTCCATACAAAGAACCCTTCTCACGCCGACAGCCATGAACATTTCTGCTACGACCTTTGCCGAAATAGGTACGCGCGGCGCATTCTTGCGATCCTGCCTTGCATATCCATAATATGGAACAACGGCAGTGATTCTTCTGGCAGATGCTCTTCTTAAAGCATCAACCATTATCACCAGTTCCATAAGATGGTCATTCACTGGAGTGCAAGTCGGCTGAACGACAAAGACGTCTGTTCCGCGAACATTCTCTTTCACTTCAACAAAGATTTCACCGTCACTGAACTTCTTCACATCCGCTTTGGACAAAGACAGGTCGAGGTGTGCGGCAATTTCTTTTGCCAATTCCTGGTGAGCATTACCGGAAAATATTTTGATTACGTTAGGCATGATGAATTGTGGTGAAGAGAATAGAGATTACCTTTTAGAAAACAAGATGGCTGGGGAGGTAGGGGTCGAACCTACGGATGCCGGGATCAAAACCCGGTGCCTTAACCACTTGGCCACTCCCCAGCACTTGTTCTTGCTTTGTAAGCTTTATTTCCAAATTGAAGACGCATTGTTTTTAACGCATCATCAACTTCAATACAACATTTATTATGTTTATCAGGGAAAATGCCGAACACTGTCGGACCACTCCCTGACATTTGAGCCTTAACTGCACCGGCTCGCAGTAACGAGTCTTTAATATCCTTAATAACTGGATATTTTGTCTCTGTCACCACTTCTAGATCATTTTCCAAAATTCCCAGATTCAAGGATTGTTTTCCCGTCTCCGAAAAGGAAAAGAAAATACTTTTTTTTCTCTGCCCTGTCAATACAAAATTTTCAAACACCCATTTTGTCGAAACAGCGATTCCCGGATTAACCAAAACAACCGTAACATCCTGTAATGACGGAACCTCTCTCATTTTTTCTCCAACACCGGTGGCAATTACCGCCTGATAATCGGAAACAAAAAATGGCACATCCGCACCGAGTGAAAGACCAATTTCTTCAAGCGATTGCTGGTCGACCAGCGAGCCAAGCAAAGAATTAAGCCCTTTCAAAACAGCAGCGGCATCACTGCTGCCGCCGCCAAGACCTGCGGCAACCGGGATATTCTTTTTCAAAGAGATGGCAACGCCTATCTCATCCAGTTTACCGACTCGACTCAGTAATGCTTTTGCAGCGCGCCAAACGAGATTCGTCTCATTGCAGGGAACTTCATCGCTATTACAATGGAGGGTTATTTTGCCTCCTGCTACAAGCTGCAGGTCGATTTCATCATAGAGAGAGAGTTTTTGCATCCAAGTCTCAAGCTCATGATAACCATCGGGCCTCTTACCAAGCACTTTTAAAGTAAGGTTTATCTTGGCCGGAGCAAAAAGCTTGAGACTTTGGATACTGTCCATTGACACCTTACTTCTTGGCAGCCTGGACAAACTTCAGTTTTACATCGTAGAGAAGATCTTTCAGCATTTTGGCTTCATCATCAGACAAGTTGCCTTTGGTTTTCTCCTCCATAAGCACCAGTGTATCTATACCATGCCTTGCAAGATCGAGGTTCTTTTCTCTCTTCCCAGTCATTGGATCAGCAATCTCGCCCAGATGATACAGTACGGATGTATTCAAAGACATAACAAAAGCCTCAAAAGTTACCTGCGGCATAACACAGCAGCCATCCTTATCCGGCACTTTGCCCTCACAACACCCACATTTTTCATTTTCTTTCATGATCTCAAACCCCAGAATTAATAGGCACCAACTTCAAGAACCAGCGCATCATCAATCTTTTCAAGACCTTTCACCTTCTCAAGTAATTCTTTTGAGACGAGCGTATCAGTATTGAGCAGGATAACATTCTGGCTGGTTTCTTCTTCACGACCGACTGTCATGTTGGAGATATTAACTCCTCCTTCCCCAAGTGTCACCCCCAGCGATCCAATAACTCCTGGAACGTTTTTATTATAAACCAGAAGCATTGGTCCGGAAGGCAGGGCCTCCAACCTGAAAGAATTGAAACGAACAAGTCGAGGCTCGTTCTTTCCAAAGACCGTTCCAACCAGGACATTCTCCCCTTCGCTGGTTTTTACTGTTACAGAGAGTACATTGGTGAAATCGTCAGATCTCTCACTTTTAGATTCTATGACCTCAATACCGCGTTCTTTTGCAATAAGAGGAGCATTGACGTAGTTGACAGCATCTTTCAGGATCGGAGTGAAAAGTCCTTTCAGGAAGGCGACGGTTACCGGGCTGGTATTCAGTTCAGCCAACTCACCGCTGTATTTGATATTGATCTCTTCAACACCGCCTTTGGCAATCTGCATGTGAAGCGAACCGAGCATTTCGCCAAGAGAGATGTAAGGCCCGACCTGTGCAATAACATCATCGGAAACTGAAGGTACGTTCACGGCATTGGAAACAGCACCCTTATTGAGATAATCAGCAACCTGTGCAGCAATTATGGTGGCAACACCTTCCTGCGCCTCTTCTGTCGAGGCACCGAGATGCGGGGTGCAGATGAAATTGTCAAGAGCAAGAAGTTTGCAATTTTCCTTCGTTGTCGGCTCAACGGCAAAAACGTCAAGAGCAGCACCACCGATGCTTTTATTAACCAGCGCCTCATACAGCGCCTCTTCGTCACAAACTCCGCCTCTAGCACAATCGATAAACATTGCGCTTTCTTTCATATTGGTGAAGAACTCGGTTGAGAGAAGATTTTTTGTCTCTTTCGTCAGTGGAACGTGAACGGTTACAAAGTCTGCTCTTTTCGCCAGCTCGACCAGATCAACAAGCTCAACACCGATCTTTTCTGCAATTTCTTTCGGCAGGAAGGGATCAAATGCTATGGTCTTCATCTTTAAGCCCTGTGCTCTATTGGCTGCAATGGCTCCGATGCGTCCCATACCGACAATACCAAGGGTCTTGCCGGTAACTTCCCTGCCCATGAATTTCTTTTTCTCCCATTTTCCTTCTTTCATGGAAGCTGTGGCCTGAGGAATATTCCGGGTAAGGCTCATCATCATGGCAATGGCATGTTCTGCTGCAGTGGTGGCATTACCATCAGGAGCGTTCATAACGACAATGCCCTTCTGGCTTGCGGCCGGAATGTCAACGTTATCAAGTCCGATACCGGCACGACCGACAACCTTAAGATTATCGGCTGCCTCAAGAAGGCTCTCAGTCACTTTAGTAGCACTACGGATAACCAATCCATCATACTTACCAATGATCTTTTTTAATTCTTCCGGGGCAAGGCCGGTATTTATATCAACTTCTAAACCTGCTTCTTCAAGAATTTTTACTCCAGCAGGTGAAAGGTTATCACTGATAAGTACTTTCATGGCAGCTCCTCTTCCGCCGATTCACAAAAATTTGAATCGTTTAATTTGACAAAAATGACCCGTACGTCATTATAATTAAGTAGAATCCCCAGGGAGGTAAGACGTTACCTCAAACGGAAAACCATCCAAGAGACGCAACTATACAGGGTTAGTTCTAAATGAACAACAAAATAGTTGAAACTTTTCATAAGCAATCCTTTGCAACATTTTCAACTATTTCATACTGTCTGGACAGGAGTTTCGGGTTAAGTATTGAACAATAAGGTATAGTAATGATATATAGTGTCTCACTTTAATTTTTCTCCTCTTGGACTGACTGTTTTCCCTTTCGGTTTGCAAGAGATATACATACAAAAAGAAGCAAGGAGTCACCATGACTGAAACCAGATTACGTTTTCCCCCCAGCCCTACAGGTTATCTGCACATCGGCGGTGCAAGGACTGCTCTGTATAACTGGCTGTATGCAAAAAAGACAGGTGGAAAACTGATTTTACGGATAGAAGACACTGACGCAGAACGTTCAACCGATGAATCAATTACAGGAATTATCGAGGGACTCGAATGGCTGGGTATTGATTACGATGAAGGTCCGTACTTTCAAACTGATTTCACCAGCGACCACAAAGCCGGAGCCCAAAAGCTGCTCGATGAAAAAAAGGCATACAAGTGTTTCTGCACCAAAGAAGAACTTGATGCCAAACGTGAAACCGCTCTTGCCAACAAACAGCAGCTTGGTTACGACGGCACCTGTCGCAACCTTACCGATGAGCAGGTTGCTGAAAAAGAAGCGGCGGGATTGCCTTACGTTGTAAGATTCAAGACTCCGAAGAAAGATGAAATCCTGCAGTATGACGACAAGATTCTTGGCCCGATCAGGGTGCATTACAAGGAAATAGACGATTTCGTCATCGTGCGCTCAAACGGCATGCCTCTTTATCTGCTCTGCAATGTCGTCGATGATATCCGCGACAGAATCACCCACATTATCCGTGGTCAGGACCATATGACCAATACGACCAGGCAGATCCTTCTCTATGAAGCACTTGGTGCGCCGCTGCCGGTCTTCGCTCACATGCCGCTTACACTTGATGCCAAAAAGGCAAAGATTTCCAAACGAAGCCACGGTGAGATCGTTGCTGTTCAGTTTTACCGGGATCACGGATTTATTCCGTGGGCCTTCAACAACTTTCTGGTTCTTCTCGGTTGGTCGCCGGGCAATGATCAGGAAATCTTCTCTAAAGAGGAGCTGATTGAAGCCTTTTCACTGGAAAAGATAAATAAATCCAGTTCGGTCTTCAATTTTAAAAAGGATGATCCTAAATTTTTCACCGATCCGAAGGCTATCTCCATCAACGAGCATTACCTGAGGACCATGAAAATAGAGGAACTGGCCGAAATGGTTAAGGCAGAGTTCATTCAGGAAGGGCTCTGGAAGGATGAATACGAAAACGAACGTAAAGCCTGGTTCCTCGACACCCTTAATCTTATTAGAGATCGCTTCCATACCCTGAAAGATTTCGCGACCATGGGCAGGGCATATTTTGCAGACGATTTTGAAGTTGATGAAAAACCGTTAAAGAAAAACGTGCTGAAATTCGAAGAACTTAAAACCTGGCTGCCGATGCTGGCTGACAGATATGAGGCTCTGGAAGATTTCAATATTGAGACTGCAGAAGAAACAGCTCGCGTTCTTGCTGATGAACTTGAAATTAAACCGGGCGTCCTTATTAACAGTATGAGAACCATAGTCACCGGACAACTTGCCGGCCCGTCGATGTTTGACATACTGGTCACCATCGGCCGGGATAAGGTGGTTGAAAGACTGAGAAAAATCAACGAATTCTATCCTGCATAACAAGAGATAAAATACTATGGAAAACAAGACTGAAAAACCTCTTGATTTTATACGCCAGATTGTGGCCGACGACCTGAAAACAGGGAAACATTTAAAACCGGTGACCCGTTTTCCACCAGAGCCAAATGGTTTTCTACACATCGGTCACGCCAAATCAATCTGCCTTAATTTCGGCATTGGCGTTGAAAACAATGCCAACTGCCACATGCGGTTCGATGATACAAATCCGAGCAAGGAAGAACAGGCCTATGTGGATTCCATTCTTACCGATGTAAAGTGGCTCGGTTTCGGTTGGGGTGACAATCTCTTTTATGCATCGGATTATTTTGATCAACTATATGACTATGCAATTCAGCTGATCAATCAGGGAGATGCCTATGTATGCGATCTTACTCCTGACCAGATCAGGGAATATCGCGGCACCCTTACCGACCCCGGCAAAGAAAGTCCGAACCGCAATAGGTCTGTGGGAGAAAACCTCGATCTCTTTGAGCGTATGAAAAACGGTGAATTCGAAGAAGGCGCCTGCTGTCTGCGTGCAAAAATCGACATGAATTCCCCCAATCTGAATATGCGTGATCCGGTTATATACCGTATTCTGAAAGCTCATCACCATCGTACAGGCGATAAATGGTGCATCTATCCGATGTATGATTACACCCACTGTATTTCAGATTCGATCGAAGGCATAACCCATTCACTTTGTACCCTTGAGTTTGAAGATCATCGTCCGCTGTACGACTGGGTTCTGGATACCCTGAAAACCCCATGTCATCCACGGCAGATTGAGTTTGCACGCTTAAATCTGACCTACACGGTTATGAGTAAACGTAAACTCCTCCAGCTGGTAAAAGAAAATTACGTTGAAGGCTGGGATGATCCTCGTATGCTTACTATCTCCGGTTTGCGTCGTCGTGGATACACCCCTGCTTCAATCAGAGATTTCTGTGCTGAAATAGGTATCGGCAAGAGAGAAAGCTGGATTGATATGGGCGTGCTTGAAAACTGCGTCAGAAACGACCTCAACCCCATTGCACCGCGCATGATGTGTGTCCTTGATCCGGTAAAGGTCATTATCGACAACTACCCGGAAGATAAAGTTGAAGAAGTAACTGCGAAGAATCATCCACAAGATCCTGAGCAGGGAACCCGTACCCTTCCCTTCAGCCGTGAGATCTATATCGAACGTGAAGATTTTATGGAGGATCCGCCAAAAAAATTCTTCCGACTCGGACCCGGACGGGAAGTCCGGCTTCGTTACGGTTATTACATCACCTGTGACTCATACATCAAAGATGAGGCAACCGGCCAAATAACCGAAATCCATTGTACATATGACCCTGAATCCAAAGGTGGTTCTTCCCCGGACGGCAGAAAGGTAAAAGGTACTATTCACTGGGTTTCCGCCAAGCATGCCACGCCGATGACGGTAAAGCTTTATGACCGCCTTTTCTCCAGTGAAAATCCTGATGCTGATAAAGAGGTTGATTTTAAAGAACACCTTAACCCGAACTCTATCCTGATTCTTGAAAATTGTATGGGCGAGCCGGCCCTTGCTGATCTGGAACCGGGCAAACAGGTGCAATTTGAACGCCAGGGATATTTCTGCCCTGACAGTGTTGAATCAACAAAAGATAAACTTGTCTATAACCGCATCGTTACCCTGCGTGATTCCTGGGAAAAGGTTAAGGACAACGAATAACAGAGTTGCCGCGCTTTTGTGCTGCGGCAACAGCAGTAAGAGGATGTTACAATGCCAATTAATATGAGGCACCTTAAAGTAAACCAGACGGCCACGATCATTTCTGTAAAAGCAGGTGGCGAACTTGGTTTACGAATTCGCGAAATGGGCCTTGTCCCCGGGACTGAAATAACAGTAAAGGGCAAAGCGCCTCTTTACGATCCAGTAGCCCTGCGTGTTATGGGGGGAACCCTTACACTCCGTAATAACGAAGCCGATTATATCACTGTAGAACCCCACGAAACGAAGTAATTCAGTCATGGATTAGCGGGAAGAAGCCAAAGCTTTTTCCCGCTTTTTTTTGTGCACATGTTAGTCACTCCCAACATCTTTACTTGCACTTTATTTTACTGTTGACAGTAACTATTGTTTGATGTACCTAAACATCAATAAAAGGGAGATAGCCGAGGATATGAAACTGAAGAAATTCCATAAACATTGCAGCTACTTTACCGAGAATTTAAAGAAGCACTGCATGAGAGACCATCACTGCGATGAAGAGGTAGTTCCTCTTTCACGACAGTCAAAATGCGGTAGATTTAAAGTCTGCAAGATTCATGGAGACCGTAAACACTGTGCAAGAATGGCCAGTCTAGGCCTTCTTCCCGGTGAAGAAATGGAAATTATATGTCCTGAAAACGGTAGTTTGTGTGTCGTCAAGGTGCGTGGTGGAAGTATTACACTCGACAATGACACCAGCGATAAAATCTTCATCACAGCAACTGAATAGAGTGCTCAGCCGGTTACCAGTGGCTGAGTTTTTTTATGTCCTGCTCGTTAGTCTTCCCTAAACCTATTAGAAGTTCATTATGATTGAAAATATAATTGTATACCTTATAATCGGCCTCTGCGTATTTTTACTCGGAAGAAAATACTACAGGCAATGGCGACAGGCCCTTGATCCCAACCAGTCCATCGGCTGCAGTTCATGCGGCTGTGCCTGTGATGAAAAGAATTCCTGCAACCTGCAGACTAAAATAAAACCACAGGCATAAATACAAGTTCATGAGTGAGTTTATAACCGTTGCTCTCGCCGGCAATCCTAATGCCGGAAAGACAACCCTGTTCAATCACCTTACCGGCGCAAGACAACATGTCGGGAATTACCCTGGTATTACTGTTGATCATAAAGAGGGCTATTTCAGCCGGAAAGGTCAAAACATTCGCATAACCGATCTTCCCGGAACATATTCTCTTACAGCATACTCCGTGGAAGAACTGGTTGCACGCGACTATCTGGTCAATGAGCAGCCTCAGGTTGTTATTAACATTGTTGATGCCTCCAATCTGGAACGCAACCTTTATCTTACCTGCCAGTTCATGGAACTTGGTGTTCCAATGGTTATCGCCCTCAATATGATGGATGTGGCACGTGACCGGGGCATTTCCATTAATCTGGAAAAGCTTGAACAGCAGCTCGGAGTCTCCATCGTTCCAATCGTTGCCAGAACCGGTGAAGGAACCGATAGGCTCATCGACAAAACAGTTGAAATCGCCGCACGAGATGAAAAGTGGAAGCCTCTTTCCATCTCGTATGGTGAGGACCTGGATGAATCGATTTTGGAGCTGGTTGCTACCATTGAAACAAAAAATTTTCTCACCGAACAGTATCCGCCACGATTCATTGCGACTAAATATCTCGAAGACGACGAACAGATAATTGCTAAGGGTGATGAGGTTAATCGTGAAGTATCCGACAGTCTCAAAGAAATTGCCGGAGTTGTTTCCGACCATCTCAATAAAACAATGGATGTCTATCCTGAAGCGATTATTGCCGATCATCGCTACGGCTTTATCAAGTCCATTATTCGACAGGATGTCATCACCCATAAATTCGATACAGACCGTCTTTACACCTCCGATAAAATTGACAAGGTCGTCACCAATCGTCTTCTCGGCCCGATTATCATGGGCGTTATCCTGCTTGGCCTTTATCAGTTCACGTTCAGTTGGAGCGAGATCCCTGTCCGGTGGCTTGAATCGTTTTTCGGTCTGCTGGGTGACGGGATTAATGCTTTACTGCCGGACGGTATGCTCAAATCGATGATTATTTCGGGCGTGATTGACGGCGTCGGCGGGGTTCTCGGCTTTGTTCCCCTTATTCTGTTTATGTTTTTCGGTATTGCCATTCTTGAGGATTCCGGTTATCTGGCCAGAGTCGCATTCATGATGGATCGTATCTTCAGGATCTTCGGCCTTCATGGTTCATCTGTTATGCCGTTCATCGTCTCAGGCGGAGTTGCAGGGGGCTGCGCTGTTCCCGGAGTCATGGCAACGCGCACGCTTCGGTCTCCCAAGGAGCGAATGGCAACCCTGTTAACCGTACCGTTCATGAACTGCGGCGCCAAGCTTCCGGTCCTAGCCCTTCTCATCGGCACCTTTTTCAATGAACATAAAGCACTCTATATGTTTTTGTTCACCGTTCTTGCGTGGATAGTTGCTCTCGTTGCAGCAAAGGTGCTTCGCATGACCGTTCTGCGCGGGGCCCCGACACCTTTTGTTATGGAGCTGCCGCCATATCGTCTGCCAACCTTCCGAGGTCTGATCATCCATACCTGGGAAAGAACCTGGCAATACATAAAAAAGGCAGGAACCGTTATTTTAGGCATTTCGATTCTTCTCTGGGCCATGATGACCTTTCCGACCCTTTCTCAAGAACGGCAGCAGCAATTCGATCAACAGCGTGACACTCTTACAGCCAGCTATTCTTCCCAGGTGGTTCAGGAAGCTCAACAGGACGCAGAAAAATTATCCGCCGAAGCAGAAAGACTCAAAAACGAGCTGGAGACCATTGACCGTCATCAGGATGAAGAAAGCCTCAGGAATTCCTATGCTGGAAAAATTGGTACATCACTGGAAGATATCAGCAGTCTAGCCGGTTTTGACTGGCGCACAAATATATCCCTTATCGGCGGGTTTGCAGCAAAAGAGGTTATTATCTCAACCATGGGCACCGCCTATTCGATGGGCATAACCGATGTTGAAGAGGCAGATTCGCTTGGAAAACGTCTGCAGCACTCAGAGAATTGGAACAAAGTCGTAGCCCTTGCCGCGATGGTTTTCATTATGTTTTATGCACCTTGCTTTGTTACCATCGTCTGTATAGCAAAAGAATCATCATGGAAATGGGCCGTATTCTCGATGATTTCGAATACGATCTTTGCTTTTACCTTTGCTGTAGTTGTATATCAGGTCGGCACCCTGCTTCATCTGGCATAGCAGTTTGCCTGAAGGCTGGAACCGACCTGCCTTTATTATTTTATTGCTTCCGCCAGGACATCTCTTAAACAGAGCATCCCCGGCACTTTAGGGTTCGATGTGGCAACCACGAGACCGTGAGTTCCTGAAATCTCAAAGACTCTCAAGGCGTTAAGCACAGTTTCATCTTCATCAATCTGTGCACAGGGGTTCAACGTCCCTTCATGGTCAGCCATCTGACACGGCGTCATAACCGTTTTTACCGATATCTGTGAGGCATCTTCTCCTTCCGCAATGCAGGATATCAGATCGGTATCGCTTATCACTCCTGCAAGTTTTTCTCCCCGAAACACCAAAACGGTAGGAACCTTATGTTCAGCAAGAGTTGTAATAACCTTTTCTACCATATCCGTTTCCTGCACAGCCAGAACATCACAACGAACCAGTGGTTTTATGCTTGCCTTCAGCCCCATCTTCCCCTCCTTGCTCATCGGTTAATTAATAGACTGCCACTATCATTATTTTTATGATCATATACCCATATTATATTTTTATGATATGACAATTATAGAGAAAAAGCAAAGAATTAAGAGCGTTACCAAACCTCTCTTACCGCTCCGCCTCTTCTTGAATCTCCGGCACCGGTCAACCCTGGAATAACGGCATGAACACCGCCGAAATAGACATCTTTCTCACGCCATAAATTGAGTTTATAGCAGGAAGGAATCCGGTTGATTTCATCAGCGGCAAAGCCTGGTTCAGCATGCAGTACATTGCCATCAAGATATAACCTTGGTGCATCAACAGCCTGCTGCAGATCGCGATTATAATGAATAACCTGAGACACCACCTGACTGATCGCGGTTCGTATCCGTTTCGAACCGCCGCTGCCGATAACAAGTTTTACTTCGCCATCTTCAAGCAGCAGTGACGGAGACATCATGGAGAAGACGCGCTGGCCTGCCGGGGAACTGTGAAAACCATCAGGATGCAGATCGTCTTCACCCATCATATTATTAAGCATCACCCCGGTGCCGGGAGCAAAATAACCGGAGCCTTCACCGTTTGAACAGGTCATTGAGGCACAATTGCCGTTTTTATCTGAAATACTTATATGGGTTGTTCCACGGCTGAACAGCCGGGATGATGTATTTTGCCTCTCTACAGTATCAACCCCGGCTAGGTGTTCTCTGACTTTCACTTCATCAATAACCCCCTTATTACGAAGAACTTCTACCTCTGTCATGAGCCCTGCAAGACCTTCGAGAAAATCCCCACGCCCCCATTGCATTGCCTCCGGATTATTCCTCTCAAACAAAGAGAGAGAAAGCCCAATCAAGGCTCCTCCCATTGAAGGAGCTGGAGACGTGACAAGCCGATACTTTTTCAAAGGCAGACTGAAAGGTTTCCTTTCTACGACCGTAAACGTATCAAGATCTTCAAAGCTCAGAAGCCCGTCACCGTTTTTCATCTCATCACTTATCTGTCGTGCGATATCACCGTGATAAAACTCTTTTTCACCGCCATAAACAAGGCTTGCAATAAAGTCTGCTGCGCCATTATTAATGAGCATATCACCTTCATCTATATACTTATCATTGGCTAGATAAAGAGCTTTTCCAGCATCGGTCAAGGTCATGATTGGTTTCAAGAGAGTGAGAAAGTGAACCTGCTTCTTATTCAGTATATGGCCGCGGGCATGTCCAATTGCAGGAGACAAGACATCGCTGAGTCCCATCCTGCCAAGCCGGTTATGGACATGAAGAAGTCCTTTCAATGTCCCAGGAACGGCGACAGAGCCGAGGCCGACATTAAAATCCTGGCTAGAATCAAGAAAATCAACGGTGACCGGGAAAAAATGGGGTTCATTAACATCCCTTCCCAGCCCTTTGCCGGGTGTATCAACAAAGAAATCGAAAAAAATCTGTTCCCCGCTATCTGCCTGATGACTCAACAAAAACCCGCCTCCGCCAAGGCTGGTCAAAGCAGGCTCGACAACAGTGGAGACAAAACCAGCCCCAACGATTGCATCAAAGGCATTGCCTCCCTCGCGTAATATTTCAGCAGCAGCCTCGCTGACGAGTGGATGACCGCTTGCGACAATCGCTTTGGAGTATCTGCTCATTGCCAAAATGCCTTCTGGATAGCCATAATTGTCTCACCCCAGTCATTTGTTGCAGAGTAAAGATCACGCATTTTCGTTGATCCGCTACCTTGGAGAAGAATAGGTTCAAGAAGACAGAGATATTGTTCAGAGCCGAGCCGCACAGAAGCCGGCTGCACTCTTTCAATCAGTTTTTCAATTTCTTCCCTGATAGGTTTGCGCCCGTCCTCCTCATCGCAAATAACGACATATTCGCCATCAAGACCATGCCTTGCCGCCTGCCATTTATTAAATTCATAAATCTGTCGACTCAGCTTAACCGGCTTATGCTTTTCAATAATCAATGTTGCAACCAGTGCCTGAATAAGTGCCGTCAAGGCCAGAATGTCATTAAATTTCAGGGGCAGATCACAAATCCTGATTTCAACCGTTCCGAAACCGGGATTGGGCCTAACATCCCACCAGAGATCCTTTATACTGCCGACAACTCCCTGCCTTTGAAGAAAATCCAGATGATTGGTGAAGTCATCCCAGTCTTTGGCATATTCATACATTCCAGCCAGAGGAAACACTTCAAAAAGTTTTGTCCGATATGAACAAAATCCGGTATCAACCCCTTTGAAATAGGGCGACGAGCCTGATAAAGCGAGTAAAAGCGGCAAATAGGGCTGCAGCCCGTTACAAACATCTATCGCTTTATCAGCATCACCTATGCCCACGTGAACATGAAGCCCCTGTGCCATAAAGTCACGCCCAACCTGCTGCACTTCTTCCATGATGACCTGATATCGGTCATTTTCTGACAATTGCTGTTCTTTAGGATGGGAAAAAGGATGGAGGCTTGCAGCAAAGAGAAGACAACCCTGCTCCGCAGCCAGTTCTTCGGCATAGGTACAGGTTTGAAGAAGATCGTTTTCAACATCACGAAGAGAAAAACAGATGCCGGTCTGCACTTCTAGGATCGACCGGAGAAACTCCTGGCTCAGACGAGGGGAAAGAATAGAAGGTGCAGAAAAAAACATTTTAGCAGCCTGAGAGCACAGGGCCATGCTCTTCTGATCGATGATCTGAAATTCCAGCTCCACTCCTAAAGTAAACAGCTCACTTTGAGAAAAAGCAGGTCGGCCTCTGTCGATTGCCACTCATACCCTCCTTTGTTTATCTGTTCTGCCACCTCACAGCAACATCGGCGAACCATTTTGCTCCGAAAAGCAGTGCCGTTTCATCAAAATTATAGGTGCTGCTGTGCGCCACTCCGGCACCGGCCAGACGGCCTCCGAAACGCACCATACAACCTGGAACAACCTGTTGATAAAATGAGAAGTCTTCACCGCCGTAACTCGGTTTACCCTGCGATGTCACAAGCAGTTCGTCGGTGACTGCCAGAGCAGCCTCGCGTGCTATCCGGCAAGGCTCGGCTTTATTGATAACTGCAGGCAATCCGTCAGAAAAATGGAGCGTGGCCGCAACACCATACATATCACCGATGGATTCAACGATGCGCTTGAGGCCGTTCATTGTTTTTTCACGGGTCAGTTGATGGGTAGACCTGATGGTTCCTTCAAGCACCGCTTCTTCTGCGATAACATTCGGTGCCATCCCGGCCTGAAAACGTCCAACCGTGACAACCGCTGAATAATTAGGATCAACCTGTCTGGAAACCAGGGTTTGAATAACGGTAACGAGACTTGAAGCCGCAACAACTGCATCGGCAGTCTCATGCGGTTTAGCGGCATGACCGCCGCGGCCTTTAATGTGGATGAGAAAAGGATCAGCGTAAGCACAGATAATGCCTTCATCGACCGTTATAACACCTGAATCAAAATGGGTATCGATATGACCGGTGAAAATACCGTCAACGCCATCGAGTACGCCCTGTTCGACCAGATATTTAGCGCCTGTTGCAAGCTCTTCTGCCGGCTGAAAAATACATTTCACATCTCCTGCAGGCCTTTTCTTCTGCAGAATCGCAGCCGCCCCGAGCAGCATGGCAACATGACCGTCATGACCGCAGGCATGCATGACACCACGGTTACGGGACCTATAGGGAAGCCCTGTTTCCTCATTGAGCGGCAAACCATCCATGTCTGCCCGCAGTGCTGCCACCGGTTTTGCTGCTTCACGACCTGAAATCGTTGCAATTACAGCAGTATCTCCGATACGTTCTATTCTCTCAACACCGAGACTTTGCAGCTGTTTTTCAATAAACTGTGAGGTTTGTGCTTCTTTGAATCCAAGTTCAGCATGCTGATGGACCCATCGACGCTGTTCAATCATCCAGCTGAGAAGAGTTTGATAATCAAGCTCTGCCCCGGGATGCAGGAACGTTTGCTTCATACTACTCAATTTTAATTTCCCCGATCTTTCTTTCTGTCTTAACCGGCTGCACTTTCATCTTTTCAGCTGATTCATAAACAACACGTTCTTCAGCTGGTTCAATTGGAAGGGGCTCCTCAACCTCATCATCAACCGCATAGGTATCAAATATTTCTTCCGTTTCCCGAAGGTTCTTCACAGGAGTGGGAGGCTTTATATTCACCTGCTGATCAAACGAAAAATCCTCATCATAGTCAGAAGGCTCATCAAGCGGCTGCTTTAACACACCTATCAAGCCGTCTTTAACCTCCATAAGAGAAATAAGTTCCCAGCCTGACCGCCCGT
Source organism: Desulfobulbaceae bacterium (assembly GCA_003249645.1). GTDB lineage: Bacteria > Desulfobacterota > Desulfobulbia > Desulfobulbales > Desulfocapsaceae > SZUA-575. The sequence continues at coordinate 37,596 of QKIH01000010.1, forward strand.
ATTCATTCAGTTCCTGCTCTATCTCAGTCTCATCGATAAACGTGCTGCCGAGCAGGCCTTCCTTCTTCATTTCAAAATGGACTGTTTTATAAATCCACCGCATTCTTTTCAAGCCTCTTCTATACCTGGATGTACAGCCTACTCTCCGATGAATCTGTTATTATTGAAATACCCCTCAAACACATTACCGGACGCATCAGTATACCGCCCTTTGCCATTTCGTTTGCCAGCGACAAAATCGCCCTCATATCGACTTCCGTCCTTGGAAATCAGCAGACCCTTTCCGTCAGGGGCATCATTTTTGAATCCACCTTCATAGGTTGTCCCATCAAAATAGAAGAGTTTTCCTTTGCCATTGAAGATCCCGTTCTCAAATTCTCCCGAGTAATGACTCCCGTCTGCAAAATAGTAATCACCGAAACCGGAAAAGTTACCTTTTTTGAAATTTCCGCTATATTTTGTCCCGTCATCATAGACAAGCGTACCAAAGCCATGCTTCTTGCCGTTTTTAAATTCGCCCTGATACTCCTGCCCGTTGACACTGATCAATTTGCCGCTGCCGTGATACAGTCCTTTCTTAACCTGGCCCTCATAGATTGAACCATCGGCAAAACTATACTCGAGATTGCCGCTAAACGGTTTGTTGGCATCTTTCTGCTCGTAGATTAATCCTCCAACCATTATAAAAGGACCGCCAGAGTCCAACGGTGCAGCTGTTTCCTGTCTTTCTTCAACCACAGCAACATCTTTTACACCACTGGACACACCTGGCAGCACGGTTGAAGTCGGCTTTAAATTTGTCTCAGCTGCAACAGCAGTCTGTTCATATGGTCTGACAGGTTCTCCATCAATAAATTCTCCTTTAAACCTGCTGCCATCTGCACTCTTAAGCTTTCCTTCACCATGTCGCTTATCATTAAAAAAGAGACCAACATATTTTGATCCGTCTGCCATGACCTCTTCACCGTAGCCGCTCTTTTTCCCGCCTTCAAATGAGCCTTTGTAGCGACTTCCGTCAGCGTACGCCATAACGCCTTTTCCTTCCATCACCCCGTTAACGAATGAACCTGTGTAGACTGAGCCGTCAGTAAAGTAAAGTTCACCCTGCCCCTGACATTGATTTCCGGAAAATTGACCGACATAGATCCTGCCGTCTTCATAGGTCATCTTTCCTTTACCCTGGTAGAAGTCATCGACAAAATCTCCTTCATAGGTATATCCGCCGCTATTCTGGTATTTGCCGGAGCCCTGTCTCTGCTTTCCTGCAACGCCGCCAACGTAACGGCTTCCATCCTTATAAAGAATTGTCCCTTTTCCATAAGGCTGACCGCCTCTGAATTCTCCCTCATACCAGGACCCATCGGGATGGCGAAGTTTTCCGACGCCTTCAATTACACCATTTCGGAAATCGCCGGTATACTCTCTGCCGTCGGTGTAAAACAGAACGCCTCTTCCGCTGAATTTACCGTATTCAAATTCACCTATATACTGGGAGCCATTTGCGAAAACCATTTTCCCCTGACCGGAAATCACATCATTTTTAAAATGACCGAAATACTTTCTTCCATCCGGACTGACAAGCTGGCCTTCGCCATTCATTTCGCCCCGCTCAAATTCGCCCTTATAAACAATACCGCTTGGATACTGGAGAGTCCCTTTACCATGAAGAAATCCGTTACTGAATGTGCCGGTATATTTTCGTCCGTCATTGTTCAGCAAAACACCCTGTCCATTTTTACAATCACCTTCAAGACATTGGGCCGCAGCCAAGGTGCCGCTGAACATTGCACCAACCAAAACCCCACAAATAACAATAGTACGTGCCGACATAGACTCCTCTTCGTATCAGTTTGAATATTTAAGCGGAAGCAAACGCCTTTTTCACCTCTTCTGCAATGATCGCAATCCCCTTCTCCACCTGATCATCATCCTGGGAATAGGTCATCCTGATGCATTCATCCCTATGTTGCCATTCTTCTTTCAGGCCGGGGAAGAAATAGTGACCTGAAATAACCAGTACTCCACGCTCTTTCAGTCTTTGATAAAGCTCAAGGCTTGAAATAGGCAGATTTTCAAACCAGAGCCAGAGAAACATTGCTCCCTCTGGTTTGTGAATCTTATATGGAGTCGAGCCGAACTCCCTGCGGATGCAGGCAACGGCCTTTTCAACCTTTCTCTTATAAAAAGGACGAATCATCTCACGGCCAACCTGCAGGATCTCACCACTGCCGACAAGGTCCTGACACAGCATGGCACCTAAACTCGTAGGTGAAAGGGCCATGATGGCATTCATGCATGATATTGCTCTGACAACTTTCGTGTTCGCAATGATAATTCCAGTTCTGACAGCCGGTAGGCCAAGCTTTGAGAGTGAAAAACAGGCAATGATGTTCTCGTTCCATTTCGGCGTTGCATCAACGTGAATAATCCCGGGAAACGGCACGCCGTAGGCATTATCCAGAATAAGCGGGATATCGTGGGCCCGTGCTATGGCATCCAGCTGATCGACTTCTTCATCTGTTATGACATTTCCGGTCGGATTAGTCGGCCGTGAAACACAGAGTGCAGCCGTATCGGCTTCGATTTCCAGCGAGTCAAAATCGACATGATATTTAAAAAAGTCATCACCGATATATTCTATCTTCGGCTTGGAAGAGCGGAAAAAATCGTCAGACATGCCAAGATCGGCATAGCCGATATATTCTGGAGCAAGCGGTAGATGAATTTTTCGGTTAACGCCGTCGCTGCATTCTCCGGCCAGATAATTAAACAACTGAAAGAAACCGGTCTGACTGCCGTTTGTTAAACAGACGTTTTCCGGCCCTATATTCCAGCCGTATTCTTTTTTGAGCAGATCGGCTATGCCTTTAAGAAAAGTCGGTTTTCCTTCAGGCGGATCATAGGCGCCGACAAGACTCTTGAATAGATTCTTATCCTCACTGATCTCTTTTAGCCTGCTACGCATCATCTTTTGAAAAGGTTCAATCATGCCGGGGTTTCCGCCGCCCATCATAATCATATCCCTTCCCGATGTAACTGCCGCGCCGAGATCATCCATCAATGAGAGGATACCGGCATCTCCTGTAAATTTTTCTCCGAATTTTGAAATCTTCATAATGCTGTTTTATTGGCAAGCTGTCTTGCTAACCTTCTTTTTTCCATCAAGTCTGTCATTTTTACCAACAGGTACGTTACCAGAAGTGTGAATGCTATTCGTCCCCAAAATACGCCGGTGAATGTTCCTCCTATGGCAACCATCAGCAAGGTGTCTTCAAGCAGACCGTGACATAAAGCCATAAACGCCATTGCGTTAACTATGTCTTTTCTGCTGAGAGCCCCCTTAGCTGTTTCCCTAATTATCAATGCACCACCATAGCCTAAACCGAGAATCATGCCAACTACTGTAATCGGTGCAGCCTGGGTACTCATGCCGAAAACCGGCAAAACCGGATTGAGAAGTTTTTCAAGAAAACGAATTACACCGAAGAAGCGCAGCAGCTTCATAAAAATCAGAATGACACTGATAACGCAGAATATCATACCGATATTCTCCAGCTGACTTATTGCCCACGGCAAATACTCCCGGCTTTTTTCAACCTGGCCGAAGATATGGGCCGCAGGTTCCTGCCACAAGCTGAAATAGCTGGTCAGCAGATATAAAATCATGCCGTAGATAACAGCGCCGAAAACACGTAAAAGGGCTATGGGCCAGAAAGGGGCACCAGCTTTTTTACTTATGGTAAGCTCAACAGGAAGAGCATGCGCAATGAGCAGAACCGCCCCTAGCACTGTCACCTGAGCTGTTGTGAGATCAAGTGTTGTCGATAGACTCGCAAAGACGGCAATTGCACCGTACAAGCCTGTTAGTATACCGGTTGCCCAGACCAGGCCCAGCTCTCCGGGCAGGCCCATCAAACTCATAATAGGATCAAGCAGGAAACTCAAATACTTAATCAGGCCGACATCTTCTAAAATCCGGGTAATTACTACGACCGGAATCATTATCTTTATTAACAGCCAGCTGGTAGCAAGACTTTCATGCAGCAATTCTTTTGCTGCATGTTTACCCCTGCCAATCAGATTTTTTCCCGGCAAAAATTTATTCTGCACCAATAACCCGCATCCCACTTATTTTCAGGCAGTCCATCGCCCACTGCCATTTTTCGATCCTGCCTGATTATCTTCATCTTTTGGCGAAAACATCTGACAGGAGATACCCGATGATTCATAGACCACTATCGACGGTATTTTTTTGCTTTTAAACCGTAAAGCCCTGCATCCGTATGGTCTTGAAGGAGAGAAGGTAATATACAGGTGTTTACACTTAAAACAGTTCGGCTGCTTGTTGTCTCTGCTGGAGTCGTCTCCGTTCACCTGAAAAACCTTTTATTGTCCGATATACTTTTTGGGATAATCGAAAAACTGCAACTGAGCCTTCCCCGGCCTTATGGACAGCCAGCTTTCGCCGATCTCTATGCCAACTATTCCTGTCGTCGGAACATTTTCGATATCTGCACCGGTCAGAGAATCCGCAAGGTCTGTCAGGCCGTAATTATGGCCGACCAGAAAAAGTACTTCAACAGCATCATCTGTTTTCGATATCACGTCAAACAGCTTTTCCTCGCCTGCAAGATACAGTTCACGATTAAAGACAATAGACTCAAAAGGATACTCAATAGCTGCAGCGATATGCTTTGCTGTTTTTTTGGCCCTTTTGGCCGAACTCGAGAGAAACAGATCGGGGGTAATACCTTTTTTGCGCAGAACCTCGCCCATAAGCGGGGCATCGTTTTTGCCCCGCTTATTTAACGGCCGTTCATAATCTGATAAGGTTTGATCCGACCAGCTTGACTTTGCATGCCGAATCAAAACAAGCAGTTTTTTTCCCACTTCTAGTAAAGCCCACTGTATTTGATTTTTTTATGACCTGTAATCAGCATTTATTTTAACGTAATCAACTGAAAAATCACAGGTATACACTTCCTGGCAACCCGTTCCGTCTTTCAGATCGATAATGACAGAAAATTTTTTCTCCTTAAGAACCTTGGTTGCCTCTTTTTCCGCCTCGATGCCAAGACTCACACCGTTCTTCACCAGCAGCACATTGCCGAAAGCAATACTGATTCGATCGGGATACACCTTAACCCCCGAACGTCCGATCGCCGCGATAATCCGACCCCAGTTAGCGTCTTCGCCGAAAAACGCGGTCTTCACAAGATTGGAGTTTGCAACAGTGCGGGCGACCTTCTCTGCTTCATCTTCTTCTTTCGCGCCGCAGACACGAATAGTAATACATTTGGTCGCACCTTCACCGTCAGTGACAATCTGGAGAGCAAGGTCTTTCATCACTTCTTCGAGCGTGTCCTGAAACAGCATCTGTGCTTCGACAGTATCTTCGTCTATCCACTCATTCTCAGCTGCGCCGTTGGCCATCACCAGAACCATATCATTTGTACTGGTATCGCCATCGATAGTAATCCGATTAAATGTACTGTTATTGGCAGCAATGAGCGATTTATGCAGTTCCGGAAAACTTATTCTGGCATCGGTCAGAATAAAGGCCAGCATGGTTGCCATATTCGGCATGATCATGCCTGCCCCTTTTGCCATCCCCATAAAATTGATATTTTTGCCACCGATCTTCACCGTTTTATAGACAGTTTTCTTAACTGTGTCGGTGGTCATAATTGCGTTGGCTACCTGGTCGAAATTGTCTTCAGAAAGATTTGCAACAAGCTTTCCCATGCTGTTTTCAAAAGCACCGACATTGAGCTGCATTCCTATTACTCCGGTGGAAGAGAGCTGAACCATTGCGTCGTCAATGCCCAATGCATCCGATACCATTTTTGATGTTTCAAGAGCTGCATCCATTCCGGCTTCCCCGGTACAGGCGTTGGCACATCCGCTATTGACCAGAATTGCCTGGGCTCGGCCCTGTTTTAATCGTTCAACATCAATCAGCACCGGTGCCGCTTTTACCTGATTGGTTGTAAAAACGCCTGCTGTGACCGCCGGAGTCTCACTGTAGATCAGACCAAGATCCAGTCTGTTTTTATATTTTATTCCTGCCTCAACAGCGGACATTTTAAAGCCTTTGATCTTCATCCCTCATCCTTTATACTTAAGTAATTATTGCAATTACGGGAAATAAATAATAATCATAGAATCTAGACAAACAACTATATTCCATAGTAAAAGGTATACCATCTTCACAATTGCTTTTGCTACTCTAAAATAGCGGCCTGAAACAGAAACCTGGTCTAGTACAAGAAGATTTTTGTCCCTCTGCAAAAGGCTTAAACCTGAGTTAAAGCTTGTGGTTATCGGGAGGTATGGAAACAGTGCAAGCTGAATCCGTTCATTGGAGCTACAATCTCTATTCAAACCTTTTCTTTATAGCCGATCTTGTTATTCGCATAGGTCTGTCTATCAGGGTTATCATGCGCCAACGGACGTACGGCGTTTCTCTTGCATGGCTTGTTGTCATCCTGCTATTCCCCTTCGCCGGAAGTTTTATTTATCTTCTTTTCGGTGAAAGCCGTCTTTCTGAACGTCGTCTCAATTTTATCAGCAAATCTCAGGATCATTACCAGAGCTGGCTCAGGTCCCTGACTAAGAATGCACCGGTTTCGTGGCAAACCGCCAACCCGGAAAGAGAACCGATACATCGTCAGGCGGTCAACCTGATCGGCATACCTGCCCTGGACAGCAATAAGGTCGATCTCATCACCACACCGGAAGATATTATCCATGCTATTATTGACGATATCAATGCATCACAATCGACCTGCCATCTGCAATTTTATATATGGCAGAACGGCGGCCTGATCGACGAGGTCCACCAGGCTCTTATAGACGCTGCAAAGAGGGGGGTCAAATGCCGTCTGCTGCTCGATGATATCGGCAGTCGTGATTTTTTGCGTTCCAAAGGTCGTAAAGAGCTTGAGGCCGCAGGGATTAAGGTTTTGGCCGCGTTGAAAGCGGGCCTGTATAAAATGATCTTTTCCCGTATTGATATACGAAACCATCGTAAAATAGTGGTAATTGACGGCAAGGTTGCATATACCGGCAGTCAGAACATGGTTGACCCGCGTTTTTTCAAACAAGATGAAGGCTATGGTCACTGGATCGACCTTATGGTCCGGCTGCAGGGTCCCGTAGTTGAAGCAATTGGCGGCACCTTTATGAGTGACTGGCTGCTTGAAACCGATCCTCAACCTGGAACCGGCAGATCCCTGCAGGATGACATATCACAATTACGCACTGTTGCCGACATTATCCCATGCGAAAAAGCAGGAGATACTACCGTCCAGCTCGTTCCTTCTGGACCTGGTTTTGCCAAAGATACAATCCACAGCCTGCTGCTTACAACAATTTACGCAGCACGAAGCAAACTCACTTTGACCACCCCATATTTTGTCCCCGATGAAGCACTTCTTACCGCTTTACGTTCTGCTGCCGAACGCGGTGTAAAGGTGAAGATTATAATTCCATCGGTAATCGACTCCAAACTTGTTCAATATGCCAGCCGAGCACGCTACGAAAACCTCAGTCGTGCCGGGGTTGACATATATCTCTTTGAAGGAGGATTACTTCACTCAAAGACCATCAGCGTTGACGATGATTTCACTCTTTTCGGCTCTGTTAATCTCGATATGCGTTCCTTCTGGCTCAACTTTGAAACCACCCTGTTCATCTATAGCAGCGAATTTTCTGAACGCATACGAAAAACGCAGGAAGCATATATCAAAGATTCCAGAAGGCTCGATATTGAGAAACATCTGCAGCGATCAACATTTGAGCGATTTAAAGAAAATCTGGTATTGCTGATAGGTCCCCTCCTCTAACGAAATACTGGGTGATTCTATTTCATTCATTTGCAAATCATTCTCTTTCACTGCTATACTTTTTTTACACTGCATACAATTACTTATTTCAACTGGTTAGTATTGATTATGACAACGCAAGCAGGAATGAATAAAACGCTTAAATCAGAAGCAGCCAGTACTCTTTTTGAATGCGCTGAACAAAATGCAGGAGTATCCTGAAAAGACCGGCAAGATGGTGTTCAACTGTTTTGAGAGACATGATATTTTTAAAATTAGAGATATGATCAGACGGTTCATCCTATATATAAATCACAAGACAATACATAAACAAAGAATAGAGTCAATTCGGTGAGCTGCCAGAGCAGCCCATTGCAATCATTTACGGAGAGGGAATCTCATGGGTAAATCAAAGAAAAAAGAAAAGCCTTCGTTGGAAAACACGAGACTGTTTGAAGGGACAGCGCTTAAAAACATCGAAACCGATGATGGTAAGGATAAAACTGCAATCTGGATCAAAAACTGGCACCTTGCCTATGAAATAGAGCTTAAAAAACTGCAGATCGAACTCATGAAATTGCAGAAAGACATGAAAGCCACCGGCAAACGTCTGCTGCTTATTTTCGAGGGTCGGGACGCTGCCGGAAAAGGAGGGACAATCAAGCGTTTCATTGCTCACCTTAATCCACGCAATACAAGGGTCGTAGCACTTTCGAAACCTAACGAAACAGAAACGACCCAATGGTATTTCCAACGCTATGTAAGCCAGCTCCCCTGCGCCGGCGAAATGGTTTTCTTCGACCGAAGCTGGTATAACCGCGCCATGGTTGAACCGGTTATGGGCTTTTGTACCGATGAGCAGAACAAACGTTTTTTAAAAGATGTCCCATTGCTTGAAGAACTGCTCGTTAAAGACGGCATCACCCTCTTCAAATTTTACTTCTCCGTTTCAAAAGATGTACAGAAAGAGCGTTTTGATTCCCGTAAGATCGACCCTCTCAAACAATACAAACTTTCACCGGTCGACAACCTTGCACAGGACTACTGGGATCAATATTCAGTCAGAAAGTTTCAAATGCTTTCCGAAACAAACCGAACCATAGCGCCATGGACTATCGTTCGATCAGACAACAAGAAACTGGCCCGGATTAACTGCATGAAAAAGGTGCTTTCTCATATGGAATACAAAGATAAGCTCCCCGACAAAGAACTCGTCCCGGATCCTGAGATCATCATCTCAGGTATCGACGAGCTGCGACATATGGAAAACAACATCATGAATCCGGACAAACTGCACGGCTAACAAACTGCCCATCCTCACCCAAGCCTGCCCGGCAATATCAACGGGCAGGCTCTCTACCCGCCGGATAATTTCAGGATAACACTACAGTATTACTCGCCATTATGCAGCCAGCTAAGCGCAGCCGCCTTTTGACGGAACACCTTGGTTTTATGCTCTTTTGATTCGACGATCTGGTTAAGGTGATTTTGAAAGACTGTAGCAAGACGTTCATCGGCAAGGATTGCTGAACGACTTGGCCCGGGCCAAATCTTTTTTGTTTTCGTTCTGATCAGGAGAAGCTCGTCTTCAGAAAAAAGACAATTTTCCGGGAATTCCCATAATCTCAGCCGAATATTACCCAGCATCGAAGCTTGTTCAATGGCGCTCTTAATCTCGACACTGCTCGGTTTTCTCAGAAATTTCAAGAAAAGCACGCCGTCAATTATGTCCAGTTGATAATATTGTTGCATGTCCACTACAGTAATGAGAAAAACAAACATGATCGGCCCACCTAATGAACGTTAGGCCATAATTCTATATACAGCAATAAATTGAACGAGTTCAATGGAAAAGAACCCTGCTGTTGTTTTTTCTCTCAAATATCAAGTTCCAGACAGCTGAAACGAAAAAAAGGATTTTGAACTGAGTTCAAAATCCTTTCATTCTTTGGCGGGGCCGACGAGACTCGAACTCGCGACCTCCGGCGTGACAGGCCGGCATTCTAACCAACTGAACTACGACCCCGCATATCTGGTGGGCGGAACAGGGCTTGAACCTGTGACCCTCGGCTTGTAAGGCCGATGCTCTCCCAACTGAGCTACCCGCCCCTTCAGTTCAGGTGAGCCACGTTTTTACCAGTTTGGATAAAACAAGTCAACAGAATTGATACGCTTTTTTCACAATTTATTTTCTTTTTTTCCGCACGGTTTTGAACATCTCTGCTATCACCTCAATATCTCGTATTTTGATCGACAAAATCTGTTTATATTTTGGATTCATTTAATGATTATGTCATATTTTGCCAGCAACCCTAGAACGTCGGGAATACCAAAGACAGCCTTTCTTATTTTGTTATCCTCCGGGTCAAGACTGTAATTATAAGAAGAACTGAAATTACAACCCTGCAAATCCGTGTAAAAAAATATTGCCTGACTTAACTCACAATTGAGAAATTTTGCATTTTGCAGATTAGCTTTGGTAAAATCGGCCGAAGTCAAATCGCTATCTTCAAAGATTGTATTTTTTAAATCTACACCATAAAAAGAAGAATGCTTCAACTTGCATTCCTTAAAACCAACAGATAATAGCAGGTTGTTACATCTTTCAAACTGCATACCGAACATTTTTGAGCCGATAAACCGTACGTTGTTAAACACAACATCAAACATTTTAATATTGCTGAGATTGCATTCCACAAATTCGCACTCAATAAACCTGGTGGCCGAAAGATCATGGGAAGAGAAGTCGCAATTTTCAAACCGACACTCTTCATATGTCGCCTGCTCAACGAATTGCTTTGCAAGATGAGCCTTGTTAAATATTTTTTCTTCGAAATACATAAGGAATACTAAGATGGAATTAAACTTCTTTCTGATATGCCATTTTCAAGGAACCTGGGCGGTTCAACATGGCTGCAAACATACGGTGATCCTCGGCCGTATTCTTCTTAACAGATCACTACATAACCCGGCTTAGATGCCGGATTATTCCAGGCAGTATTAAGATCGCCTTGCGTCTTTTTCCTATATGGTTATGAGCGTTTCTTTTGATTTTAAAATCCTTGTCAATGGTTCTCCCCAATATTTCACTTCGATATTCAATCCTTCAAGGATTTCTGTAACCCCAAGCTGGTCTGAACATGCCTTACATGCTGTAATATTAACGCCCTCTAACTGTGCCTCATTGATTAAAGCCTGTATTTCCACATTCTCACTTACAAGCTTTACCGGAGCGCCCCAGACTATGATTGTCACCTCTTTCCACCAGTCATTTCTTTTAGCGTTTATTCCATACATAAATACCATTTTTTCGGAGGTAATTATGTTGTCATTTGTCCACAATATGCTCAACGTATTATTCTCTTGCATGGTTACTTGCTCGTGATGATTTCATTTTGTTAACAACAGGGATCCCTGCAAACTTCTCCGACACGCCTGGCAATCTCATAAAAAGCCTTTAAGTTTTGCTAAGCCGTATGCATTTACAGACGTGGCGTCTTTTATTTTTCCGCTAACTATCATTGACTCAAATTCATTTAGTTCGAATTTTCTGGAAACCAGCCCTTCTTCTTCCAAATCAAGCTTACGCTGAGACTCCTGCAATTCGGTTGCGATATAGATATGATAACCTTGCTGAGAATAACCGTATGCTAAAAATTGGTGGCCGATATAATCCAGTTTTGCTGCTATCAATCCAGTTTCTTCCTGCAGTTCTCCTGCAGCCAGAAGTTTATGATCAGCATCAGGTTTATCTTCCCAGGACCCTTGCGGGAGTTCCCAATATCTTTCTCTAACCGGATATCGGTACTGTTCCACCAGATAAATGTAATGATCTTGTACAGGTAAAATCACAGCAAAATCAGGTTTATTAACAACCCCATAAATTCCTTCTGCTCCGCTTACCCTACGGATTCTGTCCTCTCGAACTTCCATCCATTTGTTCGAATAGACAATTTTGCTCTCTATTGTTTCTATTTCTTTCAACTCTACAACCTGTATGCAGCAGGTTAATCTCATAAACGGCAAGAAAGTTTCAACCAGTCGACCACCCGTCCAGCAATTTTGTTAAAATATATTCTGCAAAAGAACAACAGCGATAAATCCGCTGAGTATGGAATAAAAAAACTGACAACTGTTAAATCTTGATTCATCAGTTTCGTCTACTTGACCTCGAAAATAGATGCTGCCTATTTTAATGCTGCGGAATAATTGATATTCCAGAAACCCCAATAGAGCCACAAGCATAAGGTAGACAGGCGCCTTGCCGTGGGATTCAGTAGATATAATGCCGATGTTTCTCATGATGAAAAGTGGTATGAAAACACCAAAGATATGGCCGATAATCATTCTAATCATATTTGTATTTTCCTAAACATAACATCAGGTTGAAGGTCTTACTGTCAGTTTTCCGAACAAATTAACGGTTAACCGCAAGATCTTTTCTTATCCACCTGTTTTTATTGTTTTTTGTACTATTTTTACACTATCTTTCCCGCACCCTTTTAATCAAGTTTTTTATCCAGCAAAAAGGGCAGGAGCTTTTTTTTATTCTCTACAAACGTGTTTGTCGCTTACTGGCAACTCGGCAAATTTCGGTATTTTTTCAAGATCATGGTCCCATCCAGCTTTTCCCGAAATATGTATATGGGCATTCGGTTTAAGTACCAACGCACTGTCAATACTCCCTGCTGGTACAACCAGGAGATTGCCATCCATTTGAATACTTGGCAGTGCTGAGCCGCAAATCGAACAAAATGATTTTGTGTGCAGCGTTGATGCCAATGTGAAATTTGTTATTTTATCGTGACCAGATAACCACCTCAGTCTTGCGGATGAAGAAAATAAATTGGACGCATGAGCAGAACCGGTATCTTTTTGACAACGGCTGCAATGACAAAGAAAAAAGCTTTCGAATTCACCTTCAACTTCAAATGTTACTTCGCCACAAAGACAAGATCCTTTTTTGATGCTCATAAAAAACACTACCAGTTCAATTTGAATTCATTTTCACATTGCAGTGATATCGATTGCAGTGAGGGCAACACTGTAGGATGAATTTACGATCTATCCATTAACTCCTATAATCATCCAATTTCAAAAGATGTCACACCATAGAGACGAGATAACGGAATGTCCGGAAAATCGCCCTTATACATTCTGGCAGTTTCAAATGACGGTTTCATCTGATATTTCCGTGCCAATGCAACAGCCTCCTGATTCACTTCCGGTGTATCGAGAAAGAGCGGGTCAGAAACACTTGTTTTTGATTTTAAAGCCAAGAAAAGAGATTCAGCAAATTCCGGGTTGTTGGCAAAAAGCGGTCCGATTTTGTAACCCTTTCGGCATTTGCGAATAACCCCATATCCTGCTAGATGACCGTCTTCCATGATGCCCAGCGCATAAGAATCAGGCTGACTTATCCATGGTTTTATAAACTGCGGCCTTTTGACAGGGAAAAAAGGTTGATCGTATTTATCTACAACTCCAAAAGGTAACTCGGACAACTCTACAATTTCAACTTTTCCTGGAATAGTACCGCCCCCCACTCCTTCGTAACGAATATTGCGATATGCCAGCTCAAAACCCGATTTTTTATAATTTTCCTGCTGAGCCAGAACCCCGTCAAGACCGATGTTCATGCCCTTAAGATACTCCAACCCTGCATTCCAGATTTGGATTCCATATCCATTTCCCCGGTATTCAGGGGCAACGATATAAAATCCGAGAAAACCAAAAGCGTCACCATATTTAATCACCGAAATTGTGGCAACAGGTGTATCTCCAAGAAGACCAACAAGAAAACCTTTCGAATCCGCTGCAAAATAACAATCGGCATCATTGAGGCCTGGATTCCAGCCTTCCTCTGCAGCCCACTCAATCGCCAGGTCTATCTCTTCCCGGCTCATTGTCCTGATTGTATAGGTTTTATTCTGCATTTGCTTCCTCCTGAATACAATATCCCGGTCATTAAACGTGTTTTATAGTCATATAGATTCCTGAGTTGAAAATGTCATTTGATTTCCATCAAGACAATCAGGTACATAACGCTCAATTTCATAAATGCACCGCTCACTGAAACATGTTCACCAGATTTCTCACGACACCCGGGAAATCTGCCAATTCCATTATTACTCACACATTTGTTCGGAAATCGCGGCCAGCGTAAAGAATAAAAAACGTCCGTCTTCCCTGTCCGAGAGGCTTTCTCTTCAAGTTTTTTGAACGATAAAAAACGTGTGCAACTCTGGATATTGATCATACTCAAGATGCCTGCAAATGCTGCCCAATTTGATAAATATCTTAAGAAATCCATTAATACCCAGGGAGGAATAGTATATCTCCGGCCCCATAAAAGAATCGTTATGCTCGCCTTCTTTATCCGTCCCACCACAGGAAAATATTAAAATGCCATCTACGTTTAAACTTGAAATCAGTTTTGTCAGGACTTTCTCTTGTTCTTCAAGAGGGATATGCCAGATGCTATCCCATGCGGTGATGAAATCATAGCTTTGTAAAATGTCCCACTCACAGATGTCCTTTAGGTGAAATGTTATTTCAGGATGTCTTTTTTGTGCTAATTTTACCATTTCGGCTGAAACATCAACAGCTTCAACATCAAAACCTTCATTCAGGAGGAGATCAATAAACCGACCGGTGCAGCCACAACCGACATCAAGTGCTTTTCCCCTGTTCTTTACGAATGAAATCGCCCGCTTATGCTGTTCAATCCCGTTGTTTCTATTAAATTTATCACTTTCCCAAAGATGGGTTATCTGGTCGTAAATTCTTCCAATATGAGTTGGTTTCATATTTCGTGAACCTGCCCGTGAAATATTAACAGCGCATAATCATGCGCGTCGGATACAGCAAAGGGAATGTTGTTAAACGATGGGGTGATATCTGTTTGTATTATACTGAAATAGTTCGAACCTTTTCTTTTTTAGTGATTTTCTACTCTATCTGGATTGTTCGAGAACATTTATATCGGCCCTTATGTAATAAGGGTCATCAAAACGTATTTTAGCATTAAATTGCTTACACAAAGAAAGCATTTGTTTATTACCTTGCAGAATGTATCCTCTAAGTATTTCAAATTGATTACTTTTGGCAGCCTCAATAAGCTTACTAAGTAATTGATATCCAACCCCTTGCTTTTGAAATTCGTCAATCACCGTAATGGCAAATTCTGCCATGTTTTTCTCTTCTGCTATTTTCACGTATCGGGCGACCCCGATACCTCTTTCTCCCTTTACAGAATTTACAAATGCAGCCCATGCTACATGGTCTTTGCCATCCATGCTCGTTAAGTGCTCCAACATGTTTTCAGACAAACGGTGTATTGGAGAGGCAAATCGCTGATATATGGATTCCCTTGACATATTGGCAATTCCATTGACGATCTGATCTTTAAAATACGCTTTTGTTCGAGATGTTGTAGCATCCAGACACTGCTGTACCGTAAACAGGGTTCCATTCTTCATAAATAGCTTAAATGCTGAGTAGTCCATAATCATATGATATATTTATACATTTTTTGTTGATTTCTGGTTATCATCTAGATATTTCCAGTCTCTACTCTACGTAGCACCTAAATCCTATTTTTATACTCTATACAGATACTAATATAGATAATACAAATTTTGAGCAAGCTTTATAGAATAACCATTTCACAATGGTCTTATTACAATCAAATTAGCTCTACCCCAAAAAACAATGATATGAATATTCTTTTATTCTCTTAAGTATTTTTCCCAATGATTTCGAATTTGGAAACGGCTAATAACTGTGCCATTTAAGGTCGGATCTCCTACAGTACAGTTTCCAGATTTTTCTACTTTTAACATAGGTTGATTTAGCGACAGACAATTCTATTTTTTCTTTTGGATTGTCATATTTTGGTCTAACTTCAAATAGTTCAGCTCTTTGATTTGAAATGCAAAAACCCAAATCGAATTGATGGCGCATTTTTCGATGCGTTTTATTTCGAACTCACTGATACCCATTTTTTATCCCAGACCATTCAGTTAAACGGTGCAGTCACGCGTAACAGAACAACGTAACGATTAGTTCACTTTTGGTATTTTTTTGAATGTCTTTTCCATAGCTATTTTGCTTTCTTCCTAGATCGCTCCTTTTCTTTGCGGATAACGAAATGATAGATATAGAGTTTTTCAACTTTCTCTCTTGCCCAAGGAGTTTTGCGAAGGAACTTCAAACTGCTGTTAAAGGTTGGATTTACACTAAATACTTTAATTTTTATTTTATCAGCAAGGTAGGGAAAACCGTAGTATTCCACTAAGTCTTCCAACATGTTTTTAAGTGTTACACCATGCAAAGGGTCTTTGTCTTGAGTACCCTTCTTTTCTATTAGCGGCTCATTTTTTATATCTGACATATTTTTCTATACTTTTAAAAAAGAAAACGGATAGTTAAACAGCGACGACCACACAATCAGAGCGCGACATCATGATCACCCAGGCTTTTCATACAAGTTTTAACGTTATGGTTATTTTGATTTTATGCACCACCAAGAAACATACAGATCAGAGGCCAGGCACTGTTGCTCGCGGTCACAACAAATAACGGGCATGGACCTAAGCAGCCGTTTATAATGATTATTTTCTGTGGTTTTTAAAATAATCCAGTGCTTTAAGTACAAACCTTGCGTAAGCACCTGCTTGACCACCACCCATTTCAATGGCCACATCAATTGTTTCATACACTTCTTCATCCGTTGCGCCTGCTTGAAGTGCTTGATCAAGATGCCATTCCATGCAAGGCTCGCATTTTGTTACGATTGAGATCGATAGCGCCATTAATTCTTTTGTCTTTTTCTCAAGAGTTCCATTGCTAAACGCTTTTTCTTCCAATTCTAAAAACGGCTTATAAGTTTTGACATTGTTTAAAAATTGAAGATGCAATTTTTTTCTGTCATTGATGCTTTGTTCAATTTTTCTATAAGTCAGATTTTCCATTATAGCTCTGTGAATTTGAAATTATAACATTAAATCAAACGGAGACTATCACGCCGTACGAACAAGGCCAGCCAAACAGCTAAAAACTTTCTGGTTACCACTAAAACTCAGTTTTTAAATTGGGTGCTCACTATATGACACCCAAGCCATGGCATAATCCTCCTAAAAACCAAAGGAGAAAGATTATGCCTAAAAACAAAATTCAATTTCAAAAGGGTCTAAGCTTGCCTG
>QKIH01000176.1 GCA_003249645.1 Desulfobulbaceae bacterium
ATAGGATAACAAAGCCGGTGCCGAATAAAAAACCGCCGAAGATCGCACCATAAACCGGCTGCAGTGTATCGATGTGAATAAAATTGCCCTGCACATTGGTAAAAAACGAAACCAGGCCGACTGCGATGAAGGTCTTTAAGGTGAACGCCAACCCCATGCGGCGAAATGCCAGGTAATAAAAAGGGAGATTAAGCAGAAAAAATATCGTACCGAATTCAACATCGAACTTATAATGCAGAACCAGCGACAATCCGGCTGTGCCGCCAGTTATCATGCCAAGCTGCTTGAGAAAAAGCACACCGAAGGATACAAGGCTGGTCCCCATTAATATCGCCACAACATCCTCAAACCATTTGTGTCCTGCTGCTTTTTCCGGCTTCATAATTCCTGTCCGATCTGCTGTTCAATCATTTATTAAACCTTCATATGTAAAAATAAAGAATATCCAAGCCATTTGATAGTAATATCACTGAGAAATAATCACGCAAGATTAAACCACCCCGAGCATAACCTATGTTTTTGAATAAGACGTAACATATCGTCTGACGAGGACAGACCTATTGACATAAAAGAATGATCGTTTATTATAGATCATATGAGAACACGTGATGATAAAAAACAGGAGGCCTTGTTTCTGGCAACCATCAAGCTCGTCAACGAGATCGGCTTTGCCTCAAGCTCCGTCTCTAAAATTGCCAAGGCCGCCGGGGTATCTCCGTCAACCCTGTATATTTATTTCAAGAACAAGGAAGATCTTCTGGTATCGACCTATTATGAAATTAAAGCCGGGATGGGCCAGGCAATGCTCAACGGCTTTGATGACAGCCGGCCGGTTCGTGATATTTTTCATCTTGTCTGGCGTAACGCCTTTGCCTATGCTGTAGAAAATCAGGATGAATTCCGATATGTTGAGCAGTTTTCAAATTCTCCTTATGCAGGACTGGCAGATGCTGTCATAATCAAAGAAAGCTTCGAACCTATAACCAGAGTAATCAGGCGGGGAATCGAACAGAAAATCATTAAAGATGTCAGTATGGATATGATTGCTGCCTTTATGCTCCACCCCATTAAAGTACTTGCCAACCCGAATCACTGCGGCCAGTTTGAACCGACGGAGGAGAATATCAACACTGCATTCCAGATGGCCTGGGATGCTCTGAAATTGTAATTTTTTTCACCCTAAAATAAACGATCGTTCGATTATTTTAGGCGATTCAATTCAGTTTTATTTTACAAGGGCTGTCTCTGATTCTCTCTTTTAATCACATGCCGCTCTTACTTGAAAATACATTTACAAGAACAGAACATCATGAAACAAACAGTAATTCAAACCAGTGCTCCAACAGTGGTAATGAACAAAATGAGCTTAAAAGAACATGTTGAAATGTTTTGGAAATTCTTTTTTATCAAGGCTGAGAGAACACCGAAGACACCTCTGCCCCAGCAGCAGCTTGACTATGATCAACTGTTTGATAACCGGCAGAGCGGCCTTAAAACCTGCTGGCTTGGCCATTCCAGCCTTCTGATAAACATCAACGGGTATTCAATCCTTACTGACCCGGTATTTGAACGTAAGGTGACCCCTGTAGGCCCAGCCAGATTCAACAAAGAAATACCGATCAACGTTGACTCGCTGCCGCCTCTGGATATTGTTATTATCTCCCATGATCATTACGATCATCTTAATAAATACTCCATACAGCAGCTTGCGGAAAAGGTCGGCTATTTCATGGTTCCGCGCGGGGTCGGCAGGCGTCTTATAAAATGGAGCGTCTCTCCGGCAAAAGTTATTGAATTCGACTGGTGGGATGAGTTCCAGCCAACCGGCAACCTGACTGTTGCGTCTACTCCGGCACAGCACTTTTCAGGGCGAGGCTGGTTTGACAGAAACAGAACCCTATGGTCTTCCTGGGTGATCAAAACACCCGAACATAGACTGTTTTTTAGCGGTGACACCGGCTACTTCTCAGGTTTCAGTGAGATCGGAGACAAGTACGGACCTTTCGACATCACTTTTCTTGAATGCGGTGCATACGATAGCCGCTGGTCAAATATTCACATGTTTCCAGAGCAAACGGTACAGGCCCACCTTGATCTTAGAGGAAAGCTTCTTCAGCCGATTCACTGGGCAACATTCAATCTGGCCTTCCATCCATGGTACGAACCTGTTGAAAGATTGATTGAATCCGCGTGGAATGAAAACATCGCAGTAATGACACCGATGATCGGCAGCATTGTTAATCACAGCAACAGCCAGGCTGTCGACAGCTGGTGGACACCTGCCATGTCAAATTGTTAAAGAGGACAGAAAAGAAAAATCAGGACAGATAAATTCTGTCAGAGCATCAGAAAACCAGTCACGTTCCTCTGCCTGTTGATCAGACCACAGGGGGCACCAGTAAAGGCCCCCACCCCAGACCTTCGCTGAAGCAGCGGCAGAGACCTTGCCGCACCTGGATGACAGCAGTTGTCTTCTTTATCCTTTATTCTTCCGCTTTGAAAAAAGGCGTGTAAAAGCAGTCGGGATTTCGGAAGAGAATGTGCAAAGTTTACCGGTTTTCGGATGATTAAAGGCAAGAACCCGGGCATGAAGTCCCATTCGCCCAAGGTAGGTCATTCCGGAACCATACTTTTTATCTCCGACAACCGGATGACCGATATCCTGCATATGGACTCTGATCTGGTGTTTACGGCCGGTATCGAGATTGACTTCAAGCAGCGAGTAGCTCTCGTTCTGATCTTTTACCTTATAATGGGTTACGGCAAGCTGCCCGTGCTGCGGGTTCTGCGAGGAATAGACTCTCAGGGCGCTGCTTTCCTTCAGCCAGGACTTGATGGTGCCTTCCTGTTGAACAACCTTTCCCTCCACCACGGCAACATAGGTGCGCTGCTGTATGGTATCCTCCCAACTCTTCTGAATCTGCTGCTTGACCTCTTCGCTTTTGGCAAACATCAAAAGACCAGAGGTTTCCCGGTCGATCCGGTGGACAACAAAAATCTTCGCTTCCGGGTCACTTTGCTTGACATAACTGCTTAAAGCGGCGTAGGCGGTTTTTCTCTTTTCCTTATCAGTAGCAATAGTCAACAGGCCGGCAGGTTTATCGATGATGATGATATCCTCATCTTCAAATACGATATCAAGCCCCTGCGCGGGCTGCTTTTTCTCCTGTTTCTGCCACTGTATTTCAACTTTCTGGCCGGGAACGAGAGGATAATCGAACTGGCCGACGGATTTGCCGTCAACCATCACCTGACGATCACGCAATACCGCTTTAAGGAGCTTGCGGTTCCTGTTCGGAAGAAGTTCAATCATGGTCGCCAGGAGGGTTCCCGGACGTTCAATGGTGAGTTCTGTGTTGGTTGATCTGGCCTTCATGGATATCCCGTCATCTGTGTTTCCGACTGTCCCTGCTCCATGCAGGGCAAGACAGAAAATTACTGTATGTATAGTTTACCTGCAGAACAATGATGCAGCCTTGGCAGGTCTGTCGTCTTGGTTAAACATTTGCAGCACACCATATACCGTATTTTATGCAAATAGTCTGCTGCCTATTTCATGGCGCTGCTCTCTATTATCAGGTCTAGCCACTATAAAAGTACAGCAATAATTAGAACAGCAGGAAGAGAGAAAACAATAAAGGGGGCGTCTGCCGTCAGACGTCCCCTTTACTGTTCATTCTAGGAGATCAAAATGTGGAGAAAACATCTATATTAAACCAGACGTGGATCAATATTACCTGGGCCACCACAGTCCGGGGAATAACAGGTTACATCTTTAAATTCACAATGCTGTTTACACGAAGGACATACTTCTGGTGAAGACAGTTCCTGGAAAGTAGTTCCGCAAGAACCGCATTTCCAGTATGGATTGGTATTTCTGCCATGGGCATCAGTGGTACAATTATTGTTAATCATAGCGTCACCTATTGTTTGTTTTTTGTCCGACTAACTCAGTCATGCCTTAATGATAATCATTCCTATTATATTGCCAAGTATTTTTCTCTTATTCTGACAATTTTTTGGATTAATCTGAAAATCGGCTGGCAGACGTGACTATTTTCAGGGGATGCTTTCTATAAGGTCTGCAATTTGTTATCATGCATTTATGAAAATATTAGACTTGTGTTTGATATTGCCATTATTCAGAAAATTCCTTGAATTGTTTTGTAGAGCTAGGTACTTATTCTTTTATTTTTCGTTCCATTATTCCACTCAATACCTCTAAAGGAGACTGACTATGAAAAGAATGTTAGCCGCAGCAACCATCGCTTTTATCGGTTTTGCAGCAACAAGTGCACAAAGCGCTGAAACTCTCAAGATTCTTACCTGGAAGGGATATGCCCCACAGGAGCTGGTTGACAAATTTGAAAAAGAAACCGGCATGAAAGTGGAGCTTACCTATACCAACAACGAAGAAATGATCGCCAAGCTCAGGGCAACCCGCGGCGCAGGCTTTGATCTGGCCCAGCCAAGCCAGGACCGTATTTCTTCCGTTCAGGCTGAATTCAAGATCTATCAGCCGATGGATTACTCCAAAATCAATGGAGACCAGATCATCGGCTCCATGCTCGATGCGGTCAAGAAAAACACCAAGGTGGGAGATGACTCCTACGGCGTACCGTTCTGCTACGGCACCTCAGGACTTATTGTAAACAAAAAGCTTGCCCCGGAAGCAAATGATTACACCGCACTGCTCGACAAAACCTACGAAGGCCGTATCAGCTACAGACTGAAGCGCCCGACCCTTATCGGACTTGCCTTTGCTATGGGAGATGATCCATTTGCCAAATACGGAGATCCTACAGCATACAAAGCCCTGATGGATTCTGTTGCAGGGAAAATGATCGAGGCCAAACCCTATGTAAAAAATTACTGGTCAAACGGTGATGCCCTGCTTGAAATGGTACGCAGCGGAGAGGTAACGGTTGCAATGGGCTGGGATAACGGCGGCTGGAAACTCCATGGCGAAAATCCGGACATTGACTTTGTTGCGCCGAAAAGCGGTGCACTCGGCTGGATCGACACCTTTGCAATTCCTGCAAAAGCAAAGAACATCGAAGGTGCCTATGAGTGGATTAATTTCATGTTAAAGCCTGAAAATGCAGCTGTATTCACCAATGCAGAGAAATATGCCACCGCTTCAAAAGGTGCCGGCGAATTTCTTGATAAAGAGGTTGCGGGTAACATCACCCGCTCTTTCACCGAAGCTGATATCGACAACATCAAATGGTATCCGCCTGTTGGCGCTGACATTGAGCAGCTTGAAGGAAAGATTCTTGATACGGTAAAAGCTGCCAATTAATTCTAACGTCTTTTCTGAATGACCCTGCGGTGTCAATGCCCATTTTATTGGGGATTGACACCGTTTTTTTATTCTGCCTCATTTTCTGCTGATCTTTTTGCCCGTGCAGAAACCACCTGCACCATGCCCTGTACGGAAAAACTATTTGATTTGCCATGATGATTCTGAGTATACAAATACATTCTCAAAAGGAAGTCCTGTCAATTGGACAATGGTGCTAATTAATACAATTTGTGTTGCTTATGAAAAATCCGGTTCTTGAAATAGAGCATCTTAGAAAAATTTTCGGTAATTTTGTCGCTGTCGACAGTCTCTCTTTTGATGTAGAGGAGGGCAGTTTCTTTTCCATCCTCGGGCCATCCGGTTGCGGCAAAACCACGCTTTTACGAATGATTGCCGGATTTCTCTCACCATCCGACGGTGTTTTGCGAATTCGTGGTAAGGAGATGAATTCTGTGCCGCCAAACCGCAGACCGGTAAACCTGGTCTTTCAGAATCTTGCTCTCTTCCCGATGATGAATGTTCGGGACAATATTGCTTTTGGACTCAAGAGACAGAAGCTCGACAAGAAGACCATCACCTTCAAGGTCGATTCAATTCTTGAACGGGTTCATCTTCAGGGGTATGGCAGTAAACAGGTCGCACAACTCTCCGGCGGCCAGAAACAGAGGATAGCCATTGCACGTTCCCTGGTGCTTGAACCTTCGCTGCTGCTGCTTGATGAGCCGCTTGGCGCCCTCGATCTCAAACTCAGGGAGCAGATGAAGATCGAGCTGAAAAAGCTCCAATCCGAAGTAGGCACCACCTTCATGTACATCACCCATGATCAGTCCGAGGCTCTGGTTATGTCTGATACAGTGGCAGTAATGAACAAGGGTCGTTTTGAACAGATCGACACCCCGCGAGAGCTTTATTCCAATCCTGCAACCAGCTTTGTCGCAGGTTTTGTCGGAGAGACAAACATCCTCCCGGTAAAGGTTATCAGCAACAACCCGCTGAAAGTCGCTACCCTGTTCGGTCTTGAACTGGCAGGTGTTACCGCAGGAGAAACAACAAAGGCAAAAGAGCTTGATCTCTACATCCGGCCTGAGTCAATCATGCTCGACCCCGATGCCGGCCTTCAGGATATCAACAAATTTTCCCTGCATATTCAAAACATTCTCTTTGACGGCTCCAACACCAAAGTACTGGCAACGATAGATAAAAGTGATACAGAAATAACCGTTGCACTGCCGCAGAGCAGTCAGTTCGCTCACATAAAAAAGGGCTCTGTCGTGTCAGCCGGAGTTCATGCAGACCACTGCAGATGCTACGCCAGAGGTTGATATGAAGAATTACTTTCGACTCGGCCTGCTGATCTTTCTGACCCCGGTTCTGCTCTGGCTGGTATTGCTTATTGTCATCCCGCATATTGAGTTGCTGCTGATGTCGTTAAAAGGAACAGATGATTATGGCAATCCAGCCTGGACCTTTTCTCACTACGCAACATTTTTTAACGAAAAAATCTACTGGTATACCTTTGTCCGCACTGCGGTCTATGCCCTGGCGACGACCTTTCTTACCTTTTTAGTGACCTTTCCTGTCGCCTTTTATATCACCAAGATCGTTTCGAAAAAATTCACCGGATTTCTCACTATCCTGCTGCTGATGCCGTTCTGGGTCAGTGAGCTGGTTAGGGTATACGGCTGGATGATACTGCTTAGGGAAAGCGGCGTCATCAATCATATCCTGATATCTTTAGGCATTATCAACACGCCGATTGAAATGCTCTACAACGATGTGACCATGATGATGGGACTGGTCTATACCTCCATGCTGTTCATGGCTGTACCGCTCATCTCTTCCCTTGAAGGTATGGATGACTCACTGATCGAGGCTGCCCATGATCTCGGAGCATCGCCGCCGACAATCTTTTTCAAGATCATCATCCCCTATGCATCGCACGGCATAACCTCCGGCGCGATTGTCGTCTTTATGCTGGCTCTGGGCAATTACCTCACCCCGACACTGATGGGCGGCAAGAACTCACTCTGGTTCACAGAGCAGATATACAATGAATTTATCGCAAGCTTTAACTGGAACCAGGGAGCAGCTTTCGGTTTTCTGCTCCTGCTGCTCAGTTCCTTCATCATCTGGGCGGGCCTCAAGCTCACCAGGCAGGAATTGGGGAGGGCTCTGTCATGATCCGTACACTACCTCAATCCGGCCTGTATAAAATTGCCTTCAGGTTTTATGTTGTGCTGTTTTATATCTTCCTCTTTGCACCGCTTATCATAACCTGTCTCCTGGCCTTCAATGACTCCAGCTTTCCTGCTCTTCCATGGAAGGGCTTCAGTCTCGACTGGTTTCTGGCCAACGGCCCTGACCGGGTCGGTCTGTTTCATGACCGGTCAAATCTCAGTTCAATTGTCGTCAGTGCCCAGACCGCCTTCTGGGTCTCGCTCTTTTCTGTGGTAGTCGGGACCATGGGGGCATTTCTGTTTGAGCAGGAAGACTTCCCCGGAAAGCAGGGACTCTATTTTCTGGCCCTTACACCGCTTGTCATTCCGGGTGTTATTCTGGGTATTTCAATACTGCTTACAGCCAACAGCCTCGGTATTTATTTTGAAGACAACTTCGGCCTCGACGTTCCCTTTCTGAGACCCAGTTTCTGGCTGGTGGTTCTTGGCCAGTTCTCTTTCATCACGACCTTTGTCCTGCTGGTTGTTTCAGCCCGGTTGAAAAAATTTGACCGGTCGCTCGAGGAAGCAGCCCTTAATCTGGGGGCAAGTCGCTTTGAGGTGATTCGTTATATCACCCTGCCCTTCCTCAGACCTGCCCTGATCGGCAGCGGCGCAGTAGCCTTTCTGATGAGTTTTGAGAATTTCAACACCACCCTGTTCCTGGTGGGTTCGGAAACAACCCTGCCGATAAATCTCTATCTGCAGGTAAGAGACGGTTCCACGCCGATCATCAACGCGGTATCATTCCTGCTGATTGTGTCAACCTCGACAATTGCGCTCATCAATCTTCTGCTGAGCAACCGGAAGTCATAGCAACACAACCTTTCACAGGAAGGCCGAAAGCCTATACAGAGACTTTCTGCTCCTGCTGAAAGGTTGTGATGAACTGGATTAATCCTTCGGCCGTCAACGGAGGAGAATAATAGTAGCCCTGATACAGATCGCATCCGAAACTGTTCAGCAAAGCGAGCTGGCCTTCTTCTTCGATGCCCTCTGCAAGCACTTTCATCTTCAGGGTCTGCCCCATATTGATGATTGAATTGGCCATCTCGGCATCCTGCGGCTGCTTCAGGATGCTCTGAATGAAACTCCGATCGATCTTCAGCTCATCTATGGGCAGAGAGCGAAGCATACTCAGTGAAGAATAGCCTGTACCAAAATCATCGAGTGAGATAGTGATGCCGGTGCTGCGGATATCATTGAGCAGCGGCAGGATATACCCCAGTTCATCGATAAAAAGTGATTCGGTGATCTCAAGAGTAGTACGCGAACGTTCGATATTATATTTTTCAAGTGCGCTCAGCAGCTGCTCTTTAAAGTTGTTCTCCAACATCTGCTTTACCGAGACGTTGATTGAAATAGTCAATTCGACCGCCTCCTCCGCGCACTGATCAAGAATCTGTCTGAATTCCATACAGGTACGCTCAATGATAAAGGCACCAAGCTGTACCATCAGGCCGCTTTCCTCAGCAATACCAATAAACTGGTCGGGAGGAACAAATCCGAGCACCGGGTTTTTCCATCGAACCAGAGCCTCTGCACCGTGCAGTTTCCCTTCTCTGCTGATCTGCGGCTGATACATCATAAACAGTTCAGCTCCATGCAGTGCCTGGCGAAGATGATTTTCGATGGAGGTTTTTCGCTGCATGATTTCCTGCAGCTCGGCATTATACAGGGAATAGCTGTTCCTTCTTTTTTTCGCATTGTACATGGCGATATCAGCCATGATTAAAAGATCATCTATGGTCGGGGCATCTTCAGGAAAACGGCTTATCCCGATGCTCACCCCCAGATGCAGGGTCATTCCTGCAACCGAATACGGCTCTGAGAGTTTCTCAATGAGCAGATTAGCCGACTCGTCAAGCCTGCTTCGTTCTATTTTCAGCAGTGCAACAAACTCATCGCCGCCTACTCTGAAGACAGCTGATTTTTTCGGCAGCCTCGCCTTCAATCGGTCAGCAACCTGAATCAGGACAACATCACCATAGGAATGGCCGAAACTGTCATTGATATTTTTAAAATTATCCAGATCAATGTAGAAGAGTTGAAAGGAGTCAGCGCGGGGTTCGGTCCATTGCAACCCGATGGATGGCAGTGCCGAACGGTTATAGAGCTGCGTCAGTGGGTCATGCATCGCCTGATACTTCAGCTGTTTTTTGGCCTGCTCCTCTTTTCTCAGTATAACCCAGGAAAAGACAGCAAAGGTCAGAGTCGTCCCGAAAAAAGTAATAAGTTTGAGATAAAACCGGTCCTGCAGAAAAAGCTGCCAGGTTGTTTCAACTGGGACAAAAGTCAGGATCCAGATCTTATACCGCGACACATACTGCGCACTATTGAACACCTCCTTATGGAGAAGTTCAGACTCTGATTCAAAGAATATCGGGAATTCTTGTTCTTTTATATCCTCCAGTGTCTTCGATGTCGCTTCAATAATATTTTCGGTAATATCCTGATACTTTTCCGGAGAAATTTCACTTGAATACATCGCTTTATACTGGTCTTTGCTCAACGGACTGACAAGAAGCCGTCTTTGACCGAATTCAGTGAGAATAATCGATACCTGGTCTGGACTTATAAGGTTATTATCAAAAAAATTAGTCGCCTTTTCAACCGAAATACCGGTTGTCATCACACCGATGATTTTCCCTGAATCATCCCGGAGTGTTTTCCGCAACGGAAGAATCCACTGATTCAGCCCGCTGAACAGGTAGACCTTGCCAAGCACCATGGAATCGCTCTTAAGAACCTCGTTAAATGTTGCGATGGTTTCCGGATTTTTATTCAGGTCAATGGCCTTATTTTTATCTATACCGCTGCTTAATGCGATATAATTGCCTTCCGGATCTGTAAGGCCGAAACCGACAAGATAATCAGCGCGTTTGAGCAGTTCTCCCATGAGTTTTTTACTTTTTGGCACATCACGATACATCTGGTCTCTGAGCAGTTCACGTCCCAGCGAGTCGAGAAGCATCTCAACCTCATGCAGATTCGACTGGATAGTCCTGCTGAAAAGAGAGTTAAAATATTGAATTTCGTTGCAGACCCCTTCTTTCATGCCGTAATACGCCCTGACCTGACTGAGAGAATACAAGCCGATCAGTATGAGCAAGGTTGCAACATAGACTGTTCTGATATTTCGCATACTGTTTTTATAAAAGGAGTAAACACATTAAAAATTCTGTACAGGCGGCCCCAATAATCCGACAGATCAAATGCAAGATATCACTTATCAGGCCGGGCTCCCCATAGATCTGCAGATACAAGAATTATACTTCCTTATATAACCGTTTTTTTACCACTAATGTCAAATTTTCGGAATATTTTCCGGCTAAAACAGTATTATTTCGGTCAATTTTCAGAAGCGATAACCAATCGGCAAAACACCTGCCGTAACCATTGTATCCCTTTATTCTTTACTCTTGTTTTTTCAGGTAAAAATAGAATAATAGGAGCTGTACTATGTTGTTAGAATAAAAGTAACAATTTGTTTTCAACAAACTGATGTTTCAATCATAGCTTTTTGAGGGGTTATGGACGGATATGTAAAATCGGCCCTGTTTGTCTACACTGATTCTGGACACAACTATCTCGATGCCATTGAAAATAACGATCATGGAACTACCGTGACCTCCGTTTCTCTTGAAGACATGAGAAAGGACCCGGATGCAGTTTTATCGGATCAGCAGCATGTCGTCATTGCTGCCGGCATTCGTGAAATTAAAGAAATCATAACGATTGCACTGAAATATGACTGCAGTTTCGGTCTGTTGCCGATAGATTCGCAGAAATCGCTTGAAAAGTGTTATTCCCTGCCCCGAGAAACCAAGGACCAGATAGAGCTTGCACTCAGAAATCCTTCCAAACCTATAGACCTGCTCTATTGCAATGAAACAATCCTGTTTTACAAAGGCGTCATCGGCCATATTCCTCTTTTTGACACCAGTTCCGATACGGACAGAATAGAGATTATCTGGTCCGGTCTGCGCCGCCTGTTCTCTCTCCATCTCCAGCCTTTCAAGATCAGAACCTTCGGTAAAGAAGAACAGAGAATCGACACCGCCGCCATAGGCTGTGTCGTGCTGGAAAGCCATGAAACAGGTTTGCTGGCAAAGATGGTTGAAAATGACTGTTCGTATTGTGACGGCATGATAACCATGCTGATCATGGCCCCTTTCTCTGTTTTTGATTACCTCAAGATGATCTGGGCAAGGCTTCTCGGCGGCCCATATGCCAAAGCAATGGCAAATTCCTTGGGATTGGTTCGTTGTCCTGAAGTCGAAATTACGACAGAAATGGCCCAGAAGATTATTGTTGATGATGATGAGACAATCTCAACTCCAGCCGCGTTACGGGTAGAACCCGGTATTTTCAGGCTTAATACAGGACTGTCAAAAGAAGTGCTGGCCAATGAAAGCAACGCAAAAGAAAAATTTCGGACAGCATCACTGCCGGAAGGCAAGGAACTTGTTAAAGCCCGTGAAAAACGGCTGCCCTTCTTCACCTACGCCTCGGAACAACGGTTTAAAGAGCTCTTTTCCGCTCTCAGGGCAGACACCAAACTTGATACAATCTATGTAGTCCTGATGGTTCTGTCGACAATGATAGCCACCGTCGGTCTGTATCTTGACAGTTCATCGGTCATTATCGGAGCAATGCTGCTTGCCCCTCTCATGGCACCGATTATCTCAATGGCCATGGGCCTGCTTCGCTATGATCAGGTCATGTTCAACAAATCCCTTATTAAAATTGTGGCCGGTATTCTTCTGGCACTGGGCGCTTCAGCAACCTTCGCCTTAGTTTCGCCCTATCAGCCCTTCACCGGTGAAATGCAGGGACGCCTCAATCCCACCGTACTTGATCTGATTGTCGCGATCGTTGCAGGTATTGCAGGAGCATATACCAAATCACACAAGGAGATTCTCCAGAGCATGGCCGGTGTTGCCATCGCGGTAGCTCTGGTTCCTCCGCTTTCAGTAGCCGGCATCGGTCTTGGACGTTTCGATCTGGCTTTCTTTTTCCATGCTTTTCTGCTCTTTTTCACCAACCTGATCGGTATCGTTCTTGCTGCGACCTTCACTTTCAGGGTTCTCGGATTCTCTCCGGCAGTAAAAAATAAGAAGAGTCTGTCTATTTTTACCGGTCTGCTGGCGGTCATACTGATTCCACTTTTCATTGCCTTTCAAGGAATTGTCGATCGCAGTCAGTTTGAAAAGGGCTGGCAGGTCGAACGGTTTATGGTCAACGGCAAATACCTGATTGTCGAGAAGGCGGATCTTCATACTATAAACAATACAAAGGTACTCACCGTAGATATTCTGGCCAGAGAACCGCTGGACAGATGGGACCTGAATGAATTCAAGCGCAAAGTTAACCGAAACTTTTCAGAGCACCTGGTCATAAGAGCCAATGTAACCTACATTCCGTGATTGGTAAGATATGCAAATACGTCTTTTAAACATCTTCTGTTTATTGATACTTTCAATCCTTCTTGCTGCCTGCAGCGATGAAAAAAAAGCAGACCATACGTCGGCTGATCCGGTGGTCATAGGATTTCTCGGGCCGCTAACAGGACAAGATGAAACCCGGGGAAAAGACTACCTGCAAGGCTGTCGTTTTATCCTGGATAAAGTGCAGAAAGAAGGTAATTTCAAGTTCATCGAACTGGTAACCAGCGATGATCAAAACAATCCGACAAAGGTCAGAGAGTCCTTCAGAAAACTGGTTGAGCAGGAAAAGGTTTCCGCTGTTCTTGCCGCTTCTGACAGCCGCACAATGCTGAACCTTCTGGAGAGTGCCGATCAGTATGAAATTCCAATTCTGAGCCTCTCTGCTACTCATCCGGAAATAACAGAAAGCCCGTTTATCAGCCAGCTTCTTTTCGATGATATTACGCAAGGAACTGTTGCCGCCCTGTATGTCATCGATGAAATGCTCATAGACAGTGTTGCCGTCATAAAAGACAGCCGGGATCCTCATTCAGACATGCTGGCCGCCACTTTTACGAAAAAATTTATCCAGTCCGGAGGAAAATCAGAAGTTATTGATATCGCTAAATTCGGACTCACCCTTGAGGCAGAACTGCGTTCCTTTAAGGCAAACCATATCCCCTTCCTCTATCTTCCCATGAATGCTGAAGAGGTGATAGAAACCGTCAAGACCCTGAGAAAAATAGGCTATAAACCGCAGATGATGGTAAGCGACGGTTTGCTCGGCCAGATTTATGACCGGTTCCATAAAAATATTGATGATATAGACGGAATGTTTGCTACAGATGTCAGTTCAATAGACCTGATTTCATCGGCTTTCGGCAAAGAGCTGATTGAAGAATTTCAGGAGAAAATGGATCAGACCGGAACGTCATTTACCCTTGCAGGAGCAGAGGGCATGATGATTATGCTTAATGCGGCTAAACGATGTGCAGGCAATGAAACGCCGGAATGCATCAACACGATTCTGCATTCAACCAGCAATTTTCAGGGGGTTTTCGGCAAGCTGACAATTAACAAAGAGGGCAAGGCCGAAAGAGCTATCTATATAAGTCAGATCAATAACGGCTACATGCATGTCGTTGTTAAAGTCTATTAATGCGCGATTCTGCAAGGAAGACGGCTGGGCTGCAAGACAAGCACAGCCGGTTCTGAGCAACTGGTAGAGTCTCATGGGATTTGATAAGGAAGAGTAATCTCATGGATATCTCTTACTCAAACCCATAAAGGCAACAATCAGATTTTCATTCAATTGAACCAAAGCGCTTCGGCGACTTAAAATAAAAAAGGGCTATCCATTTTGGACAGCCCTTTCTTCAAAACACCTTTGCTTTTATTTCAGAACAAAGCGCTTCTTTCTTCCTAGAAACGAGCACGAAGACCTAAGCCGAAACGGCCGAACTCATCAATGCCGTCCATCTCATCAAAGGCAGAACGAACTTCAGCAAAAACTGAGACGTTGAACGCATCTGGCTCACCGTAAATTCTGGAACCGATGCTCAGGATAGCGTCAAGCTGAGAATCTTCGGTATCAAGATCATCGTCACCATCGGTAATCCAACCACCAACACCGAGATCGACGAAAAAGCGTCCGCCGAATTTATACTCGCCCATCACATCAACAAGCATTGCAGTTGTACCGTCGAGGCCGTACCACTTACCAGCAGCACCGATCATTCCCAGTACAGACCAGTCTTCGGTCAGCATATATTCAAGACCGACACGGCCGAACAGGTAATGGGCAGGATCAAACTGGTGCATGTAACCGGCATCGGCAAGGAAGCGTGCACGGGAAACACCGGTAACATCGGCTACACACTGGTCAGACTCAGAAACAGCACCCTGATTGTCTTCAAGGGTAACTTTGAGCTGGTTGGTTCCGCAAGGTACAGCAACCTGGCCAACCAGACCGCCTTCAACTTCTTGCTGGCTTACCACCTGTCCGTTGTTATCAATAAAGGCAACGGTCATCTTGGTGATATCGCCATCCGGATCATTTGAACCTGTCGCATCAACGGTAACAACATCGTTACAGAAAGCGCGAGTCGAGGATACGGTCATACCGCATTGAGGAGCCTTATTGGGAGCAACTACCGCTACCGGCTCAACCTCTCTTACACCCATGAGAGCAACATTACCACAACCCAGTGGAATGGCGAAGGTATAAACCTTGTTGTCTTTGGTAATGTCTACCTGGTAACCAGGGAAAGGTTTCTCATTGCCCCAGGTGA
The DNA here is from genome assembly GCA_003249645.1 of Desulfobulbaceae bacterium. GTDB lineage: Bacteria > Desulfobacterota > Desulfobulbia > Desulfobulbales > Desulfocapsaceae > SZUA-575. The sequence continues at coordinate 15,242 of QKIH01000176.1, forward strand.
GATCCTTGGCAACTTTTACTGTTCCTTTTCCTTTTGTTTTGAAAAACATCCATTCAAAGTACGAACCCTTTTGGAAATCAACAGCCTTGATATCCGCATTCGGCAACTGGCTGACAAACGGCTCATAGAGATCGCTGGCGCCTGCCAAGGCAAAACCTTTTTCAACATCAGCTGACTGTGTCTGAACCATATCAATCAGCTCTTGCGGTGTCGTAAGCGGCGGCTGATGAAAAGGATTACGACCGATCTGCATGAGCGTCGTTGCAGCCTGCGCCATACTAACAGAGCAAAGAAGCATAACGCTTCCAACCAACATCAAAATTTTCTTATTCAAGAACTCCCTCCTGTCGAAGAACGACCTTTATTTGTTTAGCTTTGCCAGCAGGAATCTGCTGGCAAACTTTAATTTGCAGCAGGATTACGCCGGATACCGGCTCTGCAACCCCTTTGGGACGAATTTTTCACCGTTCATCCGCCTCCTTAAGTGATAAGTAATTGATTATTAACATCTCCTAACTTTCTCCCTATTTTGACGATTTCCATCGTTGATTTTGCACAACCCTATCTCAATTATTCAGTGTTCGCCACAATTTTATCCTTTCCAAAATTTTAATCCAATTTTCTTATGGATTTTCACCTGATTGCGCAGCAAAACGCCCTATTTTTTTTTGCCAAACGAATCCATTCCCGAATTTTTTACATTTCAAAAGCAGGCTCTTCATAACTTGGCCAACCATCATCAAAAGGCTCAATCTCTATTTCTTTTTTCACCACCGCTTTCACCGGCGGAGCCCGTTGAGGCGTTCCTTCATACATTTTCGGGTTAATGGATCGATTAAAGTAGATGTACTACTAGGATATGATTCAAATAATCATCAAATCTAGGCGCATTATAAGAAAATGGATCAGACCGGGACGTCGTTTACCCTTGCAGGAGCAGAGGGCATGATGATTATGCTCAATGCGGCTAAACGATGTGCAGGCAACGAAACCCCTGAATGCATCAACACGATGCTTCATTCAACCAGCAATTTTCAGGGGATCTTCGGCAAGTTGACGATTAATAAAGAGGGCAAGGCTGAACGAGCTATCTATATCAGCCAGATCAAGAACGGTTACATGCATGTCGTTGTCAAAGTGTATTAATTGACGACTCCTAAAAAGCCCCGTGCGGCAGACTACTTTTGTAAGAACGAAAAGGGTGCAGCCAACAATCCGCTGTACCCTTTTCTGGGGGAAAAATCAAAAAAAGGAGAAACCCTAAATTTTCTCTTACTTCTCCCGTCTTCAGAGATTACACCTTAAATTTCATGACAAGAGCCGACAGATTTTCGGCCAGCTTTGAAAGTTCATCAGCAGCCACCTGAACATGCTCGCTTGACTGTTTAACATCAAGGGAATGCTCTTTTACCTGTTCAACACCTTCTGAGACCTCATTGGTCATGGCACTGCTGGTTGCAATGTTCTCGTTCACCTCTGAAATACCGGCAGAAGCCTGTGTCACATTCTGAACGATCTCATTGGTGGTGATGGATTGTTCTTCAACAGCAGTAACGATCCCCTGAACAATTTCATTCACACTGGATATAACATCGGAAATATCGTTAATATCCACGATGGTAGAAGATGTCTGACTCTGAATGGCCGCAATAGCGTCTCTGATGCTG
>QKIH01000159.1 GCA_003249645.1 Desulfobulbaceae bacterium
TCGTGTGAGCGTGTTTTCAGATCTTCTGCATTTGCGTTGACTTCCGAGCTTGAGCCTGAGATATTGGCTGCCGCTCTCGAAATGTTGGTGATATCTTGTGTTATTGAAGATGCTACCGTTGAACTCTGGCTCACGTTTTCATTAACCTCCTGAACTCCCTGACTTGCCTGTGCAATGTTTTCAGCTATCTCACTGGTTGCTGCGGTCTGCTCTTCAACCGCTGCGGCGATGGTGCTGATAATTTCATTCACTCCGGCAATAACGTTCGATATCTGAGTAATTTCATCTAATGAGGTCCGGCTGGTTCCCTGCACTTCATCAATTATGGTCTTGATGTCAAGGGTTGCTTCTGCCGTCTGTTTGGCGAGTTCTTTAATCTCATTGGCTACAACAGCAAAGCCTTTGCCGGCATCACCTGCACGGGCCGCTTCTATCGTGGCGTTCAAGGCCAGCAAATTTGTCTGATCCGAAATCTCGGTAATAGTCTCGGTAAACTTGCCGATCTTATCAGCTGCATCACCCAACTTTGACATTTCTTTCGAAGCATGAGATGCCTGCTTTACGGCCTTTCCCGAAATACCTCTCGCTTTTTCTGCATTTTCGGCTATTTCGTTGATCGTCGAACTCATCTCCTCTGCAGCTGAAGCGACCATATTAATGTTGGTTGAAGATTGCTCCATCGCGGCCGCAACGTTGTTAAGATTAGTAGTCATCTCCTCTGAAGCGGCAGCCACAGTCTCAGCCCTTTCATCTGTTTCCTTTGTATTACCCAGCATGGAATGAGACAGCTTCGATAATGTCTGGGCACTGGTATCAACCGAAGAGGCACTTGATGCCAGTTGAGAAATTATTTTCTGCAGTTTTTCAAGAAACATATTGAACAGGTTTGCCAGTTCACCCAGCTCATCTTTTGACTTGATGACAATGCGTTTGGTTAAATCGCCTTCTCCCTGGGCGACATCGGCAAAGTTGCTGATTAGGTTACGTAATCCAGAGGTGATGCCAAATACTATAACCAGGCTCAGAACGATGATGGCCACAAATACCGAACCGGCAATCAGCAGTGTTGAAATGGCACGTGATTTGGTAAGATTGCCGATACGGATATTAAGGTCGGCCTTGGCCTTGTCTATGTTGTCGATATAGACACCGGTGCCTATCCACATATCAAGCCCCGGAATCATTTCGGCATAGCTCAATTTCGGGGCATCGCCTGCTCCCGGTTTCGGCCATATATACTGAACAAAGCCGCCTCCCTGCTCTGCCTGCTTGCTCAGTTCCCGAATAACATAGACATCGTTTTTATCTTTCAGGCCAGCGAGATCTTCCCCCTGCATAGATTTCTTCACAGGCATGGCAATATTGGTGGTTCCACGATAAACGAAGAAATATCCCGACTTGTCTTCTTCGAAAATTATCGGGTCAACCATGGTGCGGATCAGTTCAACAATCTCCTGCTGTTCGCTTAAACCTGCTTTCTGGATAGCCTGGCTTATGGAAAGGGCCATGGAATGACTTGCCAGTTTAATCTTGTCCTGCTGCCCTGCTACCATCACTTTGCCTGTCTCATCCAGGCTCAGATCTCGAACCTGACCGGCCACATTCAACAGTTCGTAAATCATGATAAAAAACAGCAGCAAGGTCCCAAACAGGATTAGAAACATTCTCCACTTGATGCTCAGTTTGTTTAACATAGTCAATCCTCCTCTTCCCAAAAGGTTCGCTGGATGAGCTAAGCGCCTGCCCGCTTCCAGAAAAATTCTATGCAAACAACAGAAGTGAATAGACCTTCGTGTTTATTTAATTACATCATGAAATAGGAGGATAAACAACTGTGGATAACCAAAAATCAGAAGAAAAACCTGTCAGAGGAGCGGTCAGACAGCTTCTGGTCAAGATAGACGCATATCAACAATATCTTAGAGAACATAAACAGCAGAAGTACCTAACAAAAAAAGTTTTGATGAAAGGCATCAAGAACGTTAAACAGACCGTGTTATACACATATGCTAATTAAACGAGCGGTTTTTAAACATTTTTTTCTCCGGGTATGAACTAGCGGTCAGCAAGCCAGGCAAAAAAAGAAGCAGTGTTTTCTGCTGAAAAAGACTGTCATCGTTTGCTGACAGGAAGAGATAGAAAAAGCGCTTCATTGGAAAGCATCTGATCGATGATAAAATCTATGGTTTCTCTCACTCGCGGTAGCTGTCTGGAGTCGGGATGCACCTGCAGCCAGAATTCTCTCTCGAGATATTTTTCAGGCAGCACCGGGACTAGTTCTTTTTCGGTATGAGCCATGAAATAAGGCAGCACACCAATACCCGCCCCTGCCTTTAATGCGTTCATCTGTGCTATAATGCCCGAACTGCGCAGCGAAGTATGCACCTCCGGGGACAGTTCGTCAAAAAAACGCAGCCGTTTATCATACATCAGGTCATCAATATAGCCGACAAAACTATGGGCTGAAAGATCATTGAGACTGTTAATTACCTCTGAGCTGTCGAGATAGCTTTGCGAGGCAAACAGGCCGAATTTATAGCGGGTAATCCGTCTGCCGACTACCTTGTTCACCGTCGGTCTGTTCAAGCTTATGAGAATATCGACCTCTCTTCTGGATAGACTGTAATATCTTGGCACGGCAATAAGTTCGATCTCCAGTCGCGGATGTTTTCTCTGCAGCAGGCAAAGCCTTGGTGCCAGAAAGCAGTTTCCCAGTCCATCCGGGGTTCCAAGGCGTATTATTCCTGAGAGCTGCTTATCATTGCCGCCGATTGTTTCCTGAAATTCCAGTACCGTTGCCTCAAGCTTCTCGGCAAGCGGCAGCAGCTGTTCCCCGGCTGTCGTCAACCTGCAGCCTTTCTCGGTTCTGACAATCAGCTTTGTCTCAAGTGCCGCTTCCAAAGCCGTAATCCGTCTTGAGACTGTACTGTGCGTTGTCTTGAGATGTGTCGCTGCCGCTACAAATGATTTAGATCTGCTGACTGCCAGGAAAAATCGAATATCATCCCAGTTCTGTTCCATGCCGTTCCCTCCATATAATGTTCTATTATATCAGCGATGTGCAAATATGCACAGCATATTCACTTTTTTCATCATTTACAGATGATATTTACACATCTATTTTGGCCGAACGTTTTACAACTTTTTATATGCTAATTTAAGGATACAAAATATGGAAAATTTCATTCTCATGGGAGTCTTCGTCGGGCTTGGCTTCCTGTTTCGCTTTATCAAAGTCTTTCCGCCTCAGACTGCACAGGTGCTGAATATGATCGCCCTCTACGTCTCTTTGCCGGCGGTTATCCTCCTCAAAATTTCTCATCTCGAGTTTTCAGGAGACATGCTTGTACCTGCAGTTTTTCCGTGGGTGATGCTGGTTTTGTCAGCTGCGCTGGTATATTTCGTCGGCAAACGCCTTGGATGGTCAAGAGATATTATCGCCGTGCTCCTGCTGGTCGTACCCATCGGCAATACCTCCTTTATGGGTATCCCGATGGTAAATGCCTTTTACGGCGATCACGGCATACCCTATGTGATTATTTATGACCAGATCGGCACGATGGTTATCTTTGCTGTTTATGGTTCAATAATACTTGCCGTACATGGAAGTGAAGGGACAACCAGCATCTGGAAAATCGTTAAAAAGGCAATTCTCTTCCCGTCTACCCTGGCACTTCTTGCAGGCCTGGTACTTCGTTTCTGGAACCACCCGTACCCGGACGCACTGGAGAAGCATTTGGGGATCATTGCAAGCATGATCACCCCGCTGGTAATGATGGCCATGGGATTTCAGCTCAGGGTCAGACTGAGCCCGGGGGTTTTACGGCCTCTGAGCTTTGGTTTGGCGGTCAAACTGATCATTGCACCACTTTCTGCCTTGTTTGCGTGTCACCTGCTCGGTTTAAACGGCCTGGCTGCAGATATAACCGTTTTCGAAGCAGGCATGCCGCCAATGGTTACAGCAGGCGCTTTAGCTATAACGGCAGAGTTAAAGCCTGAGCTGGCCGCCGCATTGGTAAGTCTTGGAATGGTGATGGCCTTTGTCTCTTTGCCAATACTTCATTTAACACTCTAGAAACACGGGGATTAAAAGAAAGAACTGCTTTATCCGGCAGCAATGGTGGGAAAAAAATTCACAAGGTCTCCTTCACTCAATTGACAGTCACTTTTGACTATCTGATGGTTAACAGAGATTACCTGAACTTTTTCAGGCGGCATGCCGAGATCAAGAATGAGCTGTTTAACCGTATCACCCGGTGAGACTGTCATTTCAAAAGAGGCATTTTCAGCATGAGAAGGCTTGAATTTTGTAAGAGATGCAAATAACTTAACTGTGATTTTTGCCATACTTCCAACCTTATTTCTCTTGAAGTCTTCCCGGAAACACCCGGAAAAACTTCAAGAGAACATACATCTTAATTAAATCAGCTTATTCTATTCCAAGAGAACTGACAGTTGCATGTGTCGGGATACCGGTATTATCCCAGCCGCGCAGGTCATAATAACGATCCAATGCCTCTTCAAAATCATGGGGCGCCTTGCCTGCTCTGCCGCCATCTTCACTTGCTTTGAACATGGCTGCCGGAAGTTTGTCATCCTTGCGGTCGATACCATATTTAACATTGACCATCCGCTGCAGGGTAAAGATGCGCTCAGCGGTTCTCAGCATCTCTTCCATGCTCCAATCCCAGCCGGTGAGAGCATTCATGGTCTCAAGCATATTGGTAAGGGAATAGCCGCCGAAGAACATAAACTTGCAGTGACAGATAGCCTGGGTAAGCGTTCCGTAGTCCTGATACTTTGCGGCAACATACTCGGAATCTTCCATTTTAAAGCGATCAACTTCTTCAGAAACGCCTGCTTCCGGAAGCAGGAATCCGCCTGAAGCAACCTGCGGGTTTCCTCTTTCATGGTGAGGACCGACGCTTCCGGTTGCGTAGTTGACTGCCAGAGCAAAGAAAGCACGAGGATCATGAGCCGGAAGATCAAGCCCTTTGACATGAGGGGCAAGTTCCTCTGCTTCAGGGCCGAACTTTTTGGCAGCAGGCACGATACCGTCGGCAAAGAGTTCACCGAAACCGGGTTTCTTCATGCCAAGCTCATGAATCAGCCTGATCATATTCTCCTTGTCGCCCCATTTAAGGTCAACGCCACCGATATCTTCCGGTTTTATGATGCCTTTTTCCAGCAGGTCCATGGTAAAACCCAAAAAGGAACCCATGGAGATACTGTCAACACCATATCTGTTGCACAGATCATTCATCTTGGACAAGGCTTTCACGTCATCCATAAGACAGTTATTACCAAGCATACCGAGAGATTCATACTCCGGCCCGGGCCCTTTCATGGCGTATTCCTGCGGTTCTGCCACGGTAATATCTCGATGACAGCCAACAACACAACTGCTGCACGCATGCGGTTTTGCTTCAAGGGTATCGGTGTAAGCAGGAACACCCAGTTTTTCAGCTCCTTCTGGCCAACCACCGAGCTGCCAGTTTTTGGTCGGCGTATCGCCAGCCTGATCACAGCCGATCTCGACAAAAGGCGTACCGTGCAGCCTCAACCAGTCTTTGGTGTTATCATGGATCGACTTGTTGATATCTTTGTTCAGACCCTTCAGTTTTTCCGCATCATAAACAGGTGTAGCCTTGCTTCCTCTGGCAACAACAGCCTTCAGATTTTTAGCCCCCATTACTGCGCCAAGACCGCAGCGGCCGGCAAAACTGTGTTTATCAACGACGATACAGGCAATTGCCACCTTGTTTTCGCCAGCCTGACCGATGGTGCAGATACTTGCCTTTTCAAGGCCGCAGTCTCCTAGAATACCGTCAGCAGCATCATAAGCATCGCTTCCCCAGTATTTAGAGGCATCACAAATTTCAACATCGTCGTCATTTATCTGGAGATAAACAGGTTTTGCAGCCTTGCCTTGAACGATAAGGGCATCATATCCTGCCGCCTTGAACGAAGCGCCCCAGGTTCCACCGGCAGCACTCTCACCAAAAATGCCTGTAACCGGAGATTTGGAAATAACCGTGAACTTGGCCGCCCCTGTCTGTTTTGCGGCCTGAAGAGGGCCTGCAGCAAAAATTAATCTGTTTTCTGCATCATAAGGAGCCACATCCGGGCCAACCTCATCATACAAAACTTTTGCGCCATAGCCGGAACCACCCAGGTATTTTTTCCAGATGCTTTCAGCAACCTTTTCTTTACTAATTTCACCCGTTGTGAGATTTACTCTCAGGACTATCTGCCAATAGCCGTTACCCATGTCAACCTCCTGTTAACTCTTTTTATCCTGTTCGTCAGGACATTTATCTTCAATTTATGCACAACTGATATCAAGGCCCCTATTACCTTCATATCAAAATCATTCTATCTCAATCCATATGAAATACAAGCTCAAGCGGCTGCGATACAGGCTCATTGTTTTCATGAGAAGCCATAATCGGCGCCATGAACTTCCACCATTTTTTCATCACTTCCTGTTCCGGCAGCTGGTCCATGGTATGATCATCGGTCCGCCAGAGCACCCCGAAGAGGGTTCCGGTTTTCTCGTCTAAAAATATGCTGTAATCGCGGATTCCCGCATTAAGCAGCAGACTTTTCAACTCCGGCCACAGCTCATCGTGGCGTTTCTTGTATTCTTCTTTCTGACCCGGATTAAGCTGCATGGTAAAAGCGATTTTTTCCATCGCTAGGCCCTCCTTCGTTTATAGAACATGCTGAGAATGATTGGCAGAACAAGAGAGATGATTAACAGCAGTCCGGTAATAATCGACATGATGACTCCCGGAACGTTGATAAGCTGCATGCCGAACTGGACCAGACCGATCAGCAGAACCGCAAGAATCACCCCCGTAATTTTTCCCGCACCACCGAAGATGCTGACACCGCCCAGGATAGCAATGGTAATGACCTCAAGCTCCCAGCCCATGGCCATATTGGGCCGAGATGTCGCAATACGTGAGACCAGAAAAATGGCGGTGATTGCCGATGCAACCCCGTTAAGCGTCAGAAGAACAAGCCGGTAATTATTGACCCTGATGCCGCTGTAGCGTGCACCCACCGGATTATTGCCGATGGCATACAAGCGTCTGCCATATATCGTCTTGTGCAGAACAATCCAGAAGATGATGGCAAAGAAAACAAATGCAATAAGCTGGGTGGGGATCATCCCGTTAACAAGATAGGTCTGACCGATATCCTCAAAGCTGGCGGGAAAACTCGTGTACGCCTGATCGCCTAGGATAATGAAGGCAATACCGCGATAAAGAGACATGGTGCCGATGGTGACGATGATTGAAGGCAGCTCAAGCTGTGTCACCAGCAGGCCGTTAAACAGCCCGGCCAGAGTACCGGTCCCGAGTCCGACCAGCAGGATCATCCAGGTATCGGCTCCGTGTGCCGCTGCCGCGCCCATCAGTACCCCCGACAGGGCAATGATCGATGCAACAGAGATATCAATCTCTCTGCTGATGATAACCAGAGTCATGGTCAGGACAATCATCGCCTTTTCAGAGATGTTCTGCGTGCTGTCGAGCAGGTTGTAAACATCAAGAAAATATGGGGACAACAGACTGTTAACGACAACCACAATAGCAATCAGGCCAAGTAACAGAGCTTCTCTTGAACGAAACCTGTCGGAAAAACTGACAGGCAGCGAATTGGGAATGACAGTAGCCGTATTTTTTTCCATAATAATCCAACCTCTTGCTATTGAGAAACACGTAGAATCTGCAAGCCTTTCTGGCGCTTGCCGCGCGAGTTGACAATAACCGCGACCAGTATAGCAGTCCCGGAAACAGCCATTTGCCAGAACGGGGAGATCCCCATAACCGGCAGAGCATTCTGGAGCACACCCAAAAACAATGCGCCAAGAACTGCCCCAAGAACGGTTCCGGTCCCGCCGGCAATACCTACGCCGCCGATAACGCAGGAGGCAACGGTCAGCAGCTCAAAATTCAGGGCAATCTCCGTATAGGCAATCGCATATCGGGCGACCCAGAGATAGCCGCACAGGCCGCCGAGCAGCCCGGTAATAGTGTAAACGGCAAACAGCCTCTTCTTGATGTTAATCCCCACATAACTCGTTGCGTCCGGATTTCCGCCGATGGCATAGAGTTCACGTCCGAATCTGGTGTATCGCATCATAAGCACTGCCAGAACGCAGATAATAAGCCCTATAACGGCCAGATTAGAGATTCCGAATACTCTTGCCAGCGGAAACGAGGTGAAGCTTGCCGGCATCTCCTGTGAATTAACCCACTGACCGCCCGACAGGACAAAAACCATGCCGCGATAGATCGCCATGGCACCCAGTGAAACAACAATGGATGGAATCCCCAACAGGGCTATCAGCACCGCATTGAACATGCCCAAAACCAGGCCGGTTAACACGGCGGCACTCATCACAAGGATGAGAGGCGTTCCCGGCAAATGCATGGCAATCAGGGCGGAAACCATCCCTGAAAGAGCAATATTGGCGGCAACGGTCAGATCAATACCACGGGTTAGAATGACCATCATCTGGGCACAGGCCATGATCATCAGAATGGCGGTATCGGTGATGATCGAATCCATGGATTCAAAAGAGAGAAAGGATGGAGAAGCTATCCCCACCGCAACGTAAAAGACAATGGTAATAAGAACGAGCTGTCCTTCACGGGATTTAAGCAGATTTTTTGGCAATACCATGTTTTTCACCTATTTGAGGCCCGTTGCAAAGGCGACTATTTCTTCCTGGCTGGTCTCTTTTGCATTCAGGGTAGCCCGCATAAGCCCTTCTCTCATAACCACGATACGATCAGAAAGGCCGAGTACTTCAGGGAGCTCCGACGAGACGATAATGACCGAAAGCCCCGATTCGACCAATTCATTAATAAACTGGTGAACCATTGCCTTGGCGCCGACATCGATACCCTTGGTCGGCTCATCGAGAATGATAACTTTCGGGCCGGTACCAAGCCATTTGCCAATAACCACCTTCTGCTGGTTGCCGCCTGAAAGCTCAACAACTTTCTGGGCAAGACTATGCGCTTTAACTTTCAGTTTTGAAGCGTATTTGCGTGCAAAACTGGACTCTTTTTTCCAGTTAAGCTTGAGGCCGCCGGTAATTGACTGCAATGAGGGCAGAGTGATATTGTCGCCAATCGACATATCGAGAATAGCGCCGCAATGCTGCCGATCTTCCGGGACGTAGACAAGACCTTGAGTAATTGCATCTTCCGGAGATTTAGGTGTAAACACTGAGCCTTCAAAAATCATCTGACCTGAAAGCGGTGCTGTAAGGCCGAAGATGGCATGCATCAATTCTGATCGCCCTGAACCGACAAGACCGTAGAAGCCGAGAATTTCGCCGCGGTGCAGAGAAAAAGAGATATGTTCAAATTCTGTCGCATGACAGAGGTCATCGACCTGCAGAACAACCTCATCGGAAACGGAAGTGCGTGTATTTGCCGAGGTCTTCACCTCACGACCGGCCATCATTTTAATAAGATCTTCTTCTTTGGCCTCTTTCAGCAATCCGTCACCGACAAATGCGCCGTCACGGAAAACCACAAAACTGTCCGATATGGCAAAGATATCATCGAAACGATGCGAGATGAAAAGAATCGCCGTGCCCTCATCGCGCAGTCTGCGCACGATGACAAACAGCTCATCCACCTCTTTCTGGGAAAGAGAGGCTGTGGGTTCGTCCATGATGAGCACGCGGGCATCATGAGAAAGTGCCTTGGCAACCTCTACCAGATGCTTCTGGGCAACACTGAGTTCTTTTATCGGTGTTTGCGGATCAAAGTCGGTGATGCCGAGACGTTTGAGCAATTTATCCGTTTCATCGTACATCCCCTGCCAATTGACAAGACTGAACTTGCCGGTCAGGTGATGCCCCATGAAAATATTTTCAGCGACGCTAAGCTCGCTGAACATGATCGTTTCCTGGTGAATGGCAGTGATACCATGATCCCAGGCATCCTGGGCACTTTCCAGTGATAATGGACGGCCATCCATTACAATTTCACCCTCGGTGGGCTGATAAACCCCTGTCAGGATCTTTACCAGGGTGGATTTTCCGGCACCGTTTTCTCCAAGGAGGGCACAGACTTCACCGCTTTTCAAACGGAGCTGCACGCCGTCAAGTGCCCGGACACCCGGAAAATCTTTTACAATGTTGCGGACTTCAAGAATCGGCTGACTGCCGCCTGAAGCCGCTGAGTTAACGCTGTTCATCTGATTTCAATCTCGCTGCTGTATGGGCGGATGCAGAGCGTTATACCTTCTGCATCTTTCAGCTAAGCGCAGCCCCGCCGTATTCCAGGCAGGGCACGCGCTCACAAGTACAACTGTAAAAACTCTGGTCTTTAGAATACAGGAGACCATTCATCAATGTTTTCGGCATTGAAGACAAATGGGCTGCCCATAACCATAAGGCCGTCTTCACGAACCGGGATATCACCCATGCGACCTGCTTTAACGACATCACCGTTTTTGCCGGCAATCTCTTTATTGATCAGACTTTTCATGATGTAGACAGAGCTGTAGCCGAGATCAACCGGGTTCCAGAGTGCGAAGTTTTTCACAACATCTTTCTTTACATAACCGGCAACCTCTGATGGAAGACCAAGACCGGTAACATAGATGGAACCGACCTTTCCTTCATCGATAACAGCTTTGCCGGATGCAGGAAAACCGACAGATGTAGGAGCCTCGATACCTTTCAGCTCAGGGTATTTACGGATAAGCGCCTGTGCTTCACGATAACTTTTATCGGTCTGGTCATCACCGTAGGTTACGGCAACGAGTTTCATATCCTTGTATTTTGCGTCTTTCTCAAGGGCTTCTTTCATGAAGCCAATCCACTCATTCTGATTGGTCGCCTGTGAAGAAGCACTGACGATGGCAAACTCACCCTTGTAATCAATGGCCTGTCCCATCAGCTCAACCTGCTGGTATCCGATAAACTTGGAATCGGACGGGGCAAGATGAACAATTCTTCCCTGGGAATTAATACCCGAGTCATAGGACATAACGGGTATGCCGCGCTGCATGGCTCGTTTGGTGATGGTGACCAGAGAGTCAGGGTCATTTGCAGAAATAATGATTCCATCAACTTTCTGGGCGATAAGAGAACGGATGATTTCGATCTGGCCTTCTGCCGTCGGAGTGGTCGGTCCGGTATAAATAACCTCAACACCACCAAGTTCTTTTGCCGCCTCCTGGGCACCTCTGTTGCTCGCTTCAAAGAAGCCGTTACCCAGATTCTTTACGACAAGGGCAATTTTCAGATCCTTGGCAAAACCGGTTGAGCTGAAAAGTGATAAGGCAAATATTGCCAATACGGCAAATATAAGCTTTCTGTTCATCATGTTACCTCCTCTAACATAATTCTGGTTTACCGGACTTTTGTTTTATCCGGTGAAAAACACCCCCGCCTGCCAGCGGAATGTGCCGTTAATAAAGTGCTTCTTTCAGCGGTACAACATTAAAAGCATCGGCAAGCTGCTGGAGCTGCTCTGCTGAAATCGCCTGCTGCTTACCCCCGGCAGCCATAACTTTCAGAAGCATCTCGGCAGCTTTGTCGGCCGTTTCAATCAAACCAAAGGCCTGGTCCATGCTCACCCCGGCAGCAAAAATACCATGATGGGCCCAAAGCACCAGGCGGTGAGCTTTCATCAATTCGGCGGTTGCATAGCCGATCTCAGATTTACCAGGCATCATCCAGTCAAGCACCCCGACACCCTCGGGGAACAGAACCAGACACTCGCTCATCATCTCCCACAGTTCGCGGGTCACAATCTCGGCCTTGAGCGGCAGGACAAAAGACATGGCTATCAGGTTGGTTGCATGAGTATGCAGGATGATCCGGTTTTGACCGTTACTGATCTCTTTTCTCACCTCATGTGAAAGAAGATGCGACGACAGTTCACTGGTTGGTCTGCCGCCAGTTGTGTATCCCCAGACAGGGGTATAGGCGTCGCCGGTCTCGTTGAGCTGAACAATACCCAGGCTTTCTTCGGGAGAATCATAGATATGACGGAAAAACACGCCAGTTCCCGTCACCAGGAAATATTCACCGGCGATTCCCGGCATGGTGTAAGGAAGTTTTACCTCATCACCTCTGACGAACTGATTCTTGCAGAGATTGATCTCATCTGCCGGAATACGAATGGAAATGTTGCCGCCATTGGCTTCACCCCAGCCCTTCTTAAAAATGAGCCGGGAGATGTTCCTTATGTCATTTACACAGGAAAGATCAAGTATATTCATTGTATTATCCTACTTTCTTGAAGCCAGGACATCGGCTTCGTATTGTTTAACGGATTGAAGCCATGAACTGCCAACCGGTACTCCGCGGGTCAGGCAGTAATAATCCCAGACGGCACCAAAAGGCATGGTCTTAAGCTCTTCCAGCAAGGCCAGACGATCTGTATAATTGAATTCTGCTTCCACTTTTGCAAGCTCAGCAGTGTTTTCAAGAAGACCGTAAAGCAATGCCTTCTGGGTATTTCTGGTGCCGATTACCCAGGCTGCAATTCGGTTAATGCTGGCATCAAAGAAATCGAGACCGATGTGGATGCGCTCTGCTTGACCTGAACGGACAATTTCATGAGCAATCGCTATGAGCTCGTCATCCAGCGTTACCACATGATCACTGTCCCATCTCACCGGGCGGCTGACGTGCAGCAGGATGCCTTCAAGGAAAAGAAGGGCTGAAGAGATTTTATTTGAAATCACCTCGGTCGGATGAAAATGGCCTGCATCAAGACACAGCAGAGTCTTGCGGGTAGCAGCGTAGCCCATATAAAACTCATGGGAACCGATAACACAGGACTCTGTTCCAATACCGAACAGCTTGCTCTCAACAGCATCAAGGTTATGCTCTTTTGGAATTTCCTCAGAAAGAATTTCATCAAGAGATTCCATCAAACGCTGACGCGGAGTCATACGATCAACTGGAACATCCTTAAATCCGTCTGCTATCCAGATATTGGTGACACAGGTTTTACCGAGCTTTTCGCCAAACGACGCACCTATTTTACGACAAGCCTTGCAGTGCTCTATCCAATAATCACGAACAGTTTTATCCGGGTGGCTCAGTGTAAAGCCGTCAACACTTTTCGGGTGAGAAAAAAGAGTCGGGTTGAAATCGAGACCAAGCCTGTTTTCTTTCGCCCAGTCGACCCAGCCGGCAAAATGCTCCGGTTTCAGTTCAGCGCGATCAACTGCTTTGCCGCCTGTTTCTGCATAAATCGCATGCAGGTTGAGCCGATGCGTACCGGGAATCAGCGAGAAAGCCTTTTCAAGATCTGCCCGTAATTCATCTCCGTTTCTGGCCTTGCCGGGATATTCTCCAGTAGCCACAATTCCACCGGTCAACTCTCCTTCCGGTGCTTCGAAGCCGCTAACATCATCACCCTGCCAGCAATGCATGGAAATCGGCAGCTTATCGAGTTGCGCCAAGGCGTCTTCTGTATCAATCCCCCAGGAGCCGTAGGCATCTTTGGCCAGCCGGTAAGCCTCCTGAATTGCTTTTTCACTCATTTTTCCCATGACTATTCCTTTTCGTTGGATTGAGATAGACAAAGACTCATAAATCGCTGGTATATCTCGTCAAAGTTGGATACGGGTTCTGGATTAAATCGTTTGAGCCCAAAGCTTTCAGCTATCATTTCCCTGCCCTCGGCCAATGTGCTTATTGCACCGGTTGTGAGGAACTGGGCCAGAGCATTGCCAAGCGCCGTTGCCTCAACAGGACCTGCAAGTACCGGTATACCGGTTGATGCGGCTGTCAGCTGATTAAGAAAGTCTGCCTGTGAGCCGCCGCCGACAACATGGAGCACATCAATCTGTTTTCCGGAAAGCGCCTTCAAATCTTCTAATGTCTTACGATAGAGCAGGCTTAGGCTATCATAGGCACAACGGACAAGCTGACCGGCAGATTCTGGCACTGTTTGTCCGGTTTGCCGACAGAATTCTTTTATTTCATCGATCATGTTATCGGGGCTGAAAAAGCGGGCGTCATCAGGATTAATCAGCGAAACATAGCCTTCTTCCGCCTTTGCCATATCAGCAAGCTCAGCAAACGAATACCTGTTCTCAAAAGCTCTTGCGATCTCCTGGATGATCCATAAACCGGTTATGTTCTTCAAGAAGCGAAAGGTGTTGCCGTAACCGCCTTCATTGGTCCAGTTTGCCTGCAGAGCTTCTTGCGTTGCAATGGGTTTATCGGCCTCAATACCAAGCAGAGACCAGGTTCCGGAACTGAGATAGGCCCAGTTCTGTCCGCTTGCCGGAACGGCAAGAACAGCGGAGCCGGTATCATGCGTTGCCGGAGCAATAATGCGAATGCCTGGTAAACCTGTTTTTTTCTGCAGTTCAGGAAGCAGGCTGCCGATCTCTGTCCCTGCTTCAATCGGTTCGGGAAGAGCCGCTTCCGGCAATGCGAGAGAATCGACCAAGTCTTTATCCCAGCAGTTTTCGTCAAGATTCCACATCTGACTTGTCGATGCGTTTGTTTTCTCGATCGTTGCCGTCCCTGACAACAGGAAATGAAAATAATCGGCGATGAACAGCAGTGTAGCTGTTTTCTTCAGGACATCCGGCTCGATCAATGTCTGCGCATAGAGCTGGTAAAGAGTATTGAACGGGAGAAACTGGATGCCGGTTTTGGAATAAATCTGCTCACGACTGACAACTTCTGCGGTGTATTTTTCAAGCAGACCTTCTGTCCGGCTGTCGCGATAGGCAACCGGCGGGGCGAAAACAGCATTGTTATTATCAAGCAGGACATAGTCAACGCCCCAGGTATCCACGCCGATGCTGTCGTAGGAGGAGTCTTCCTCCCCGGCTTTTCTGAGTGCTTCGATGGTGCCTTCTACTAGAGCATTCAACGGCCAGACCAGTTGACGGCCCTGTTTCACAGGACCATTGGGCATCCGGTGAATTTCATGCATCACCAGGCGCTTGTTTTCAAGAGAAACCCCGACCAGCCTGCAGCTTGAAGCACCGAAATCCAGAGCGAGACATTTCGGATTGTTGCTACTGACTGTTTTCTGGCCCATGGTCTCCTCCGTTACAGATCGGCGATAATGAGTTCTACGCCCGCATCTTTGAGCATTTTTTTCGATTCTTCTGTGATTTTCGAATCGGTGACAACAATATCAACCCGTCCAAGCGGGCACATGATCATGCTCCTGCGAGTAGTGAATTTACTGCTGTCAGCAAGAACAACAAGTTTATCGCATTTTTCTATGAACTGTTCTTCAGAATGAACCAGGAGCGGATCACCCTCCATGATTCCCCATGGTGATATACCCTGGCAGCCTGTGAAGAACATATCCCCGTAAAAGTTAGGGGTTTCGCCATGTAAATGGCCGAGAATAAGCATGTGATGATGAAAGACCTCTCCTCCCATGACGAAGCAGCGGTTGCCCAGTTGTCTGGAAACAATATCAACGACAGGAAGCGAATTGGTCAGGATAGTGAACCCGGTATCGGGAAGTTGCTGGGCAAAATGGTAGGTAGTGGTTCCACCGTTGATAATAATGCTTTCCTGTCCCGTAAGGAGCTCCACGGCCTTTTTCCCGATGGCTGCCTTACAGTCTTCATTTTTCATCCGTTCGTCAGAGAAAGGGGACGTTACCAGTCTTGATTCGGTTCTGGAGAGATCTTTGACACGGGCAACCCCGCCTCTGACTTTATTCACTTTCTTGGCGTCAGAAAGCATGATGATATCACGCCGTAATGTGGATTCAGAAATATCCAGCATTGTGCTTAACTGCTCCAGCCGAAGTGATTCATTTTCTTCAAGATACTGGAGGATAGCCTTATGTCTCTGGTGTCTTAACATATGCAAATATTATCCGGTTAAAATTTCACAGTCAATCAAAACATTTCATTTTCTGTCATTATTTTTCATTCAAATGACAGACATTGAAATATTTTGACTCATTCTGAATAGATGACGCTTTCGCTTTACATGGAAAAGAGCCTCAATCAGACTGAAATTTTCTGACCAGAAAACAACAGACATATTTTCTTTTCCAATTATATGGGGTTTCCTGAAAAAAAATCAAATGAGGCTCCAGATCGAATACCAGGTAAAGAGCCCAACAGTCTGACTTGATTTGGAAAAGATTTTTTAACCTGAAAGATTAACAAGAGTAAACGAAAGAGCAGTTTCAGAATGAAGCATCTTCTGAAACTGCTCTTGGGATGGGAAGAGAAGCGTGAACACCAGCCTTCTCCAAACAGACTTTGCCGATTTTCACTCAGACAATCACAATCGGCGGATTATGCTTCACATCATGCCGTAAAAGACAGCTCCTATACAGGTCCGGCACCTCTCACACCTATGCAGTTCTCTGTTTTCAGCTTCTTACCTTGCCGACGACATAAGGTCCTTCAGGAATAACCGCGACATGTTCACAATCAGGCAGCAGTGCATCAATCTCCTGCTGGCAGTCGGAAATTTTTATGCCCTGAAAAACTGCAAGCTGCTCGGCACTCAATCCCGGTGAATAAACCAGAATCTTCCCGGCATGATCAAAGGCCTGATAAATGTTCTGAGCACACCACTGGTCAATCGTGAAATCGGCAGGATCTGAATATTTTTCAACAAATTGCCGGAAGTCCTTGGTGGACTCCATGATTTCGGTAAACTCTTTGCCGCCGAGCTGCTCATCACAACCGCAAATAACCACAATGGTACCGCCCTTTTTCAGGATATCTTTTGCCGATGTGAGACATTTTGATACCTGGTAAAAAGTCTTATC
>QKIH01000059.1 GCA_003249645.1 Desulfobulbaceae bacterium
CGGCGCAACACTTGTCCCAACTCCCTGATAGGTATCGCCGTTTTCAAGCAGGAGATTGGCCTTCATTTTCTCTGACGGCTGCAAAATGCCCTGTTCGATCTGATCGCGTACCGACAGAATACGGGTACTGGTTTCCAACACATCTACATCTATTGGGTCAAGCCTTGTCACGGTAGTGAGAGAATCACTCTGAGCACTGGTAACCAGATCACCGACTGAGACATTAGTCACCTCGGCATACCCTTGAATCGGGCTGGAGACTGTCGTCCAGGAACGCTCTATTCTGGCATACGTCAAAGCCGCTTCAGCAGCCTTCAGCGTGGCCTGTGCATCGGCAAGCCCTGACTTTGCTGTCTCAACCTGTGCCTCTGTATATCCCGATCCCTCCAGTTTTTTTGCCCTGTCATAGGCCGCCTGGGCAATCGGCAGATTAGCCTTGGCCTTTACTGCATCGGCTTCTGCTGCAGCAACCGCTGCAACATAACTTGCATCATCCAGTTGAAAAAGAGGTGTTCCGACCTCAAGTTTTTCACCCGGCGTATAGAGAATTTTACTGATAACCCCGCTGACACGCGGCCTTATATCCACCTGCTCAAAAGCCACCGCACGACCTGGCAGGGTGACAATACGAGGAACAGTTGCTTTATGTAAAGTTATAACTCCGACCTTCTTCGGTGCTGACTGATCTTTTCTTCCTTCGGTACCTGTTGCGGCATATATCATGGAGGAAAACAGCATCCCGCCCAGGGCTGCTGTTAGCAGAACTGCGGCTAAGCCCAAACAGTGACTTTTCTTTTTCATATCATGACCCTTTCTTTATGAATTTACTCATTTTTTCATATTTTGTTTTATAATGACACGCTGTCATCCTCCAATGCCGTGTGAACTCAGGTTAAGTTGCATCTTCACTTTCGACATGTTCGCAGCTTTTACTGCTGCTTTGATCTTAACCTCCATATTTTCATGAATTGTGAAAAAAATGTGCAAATCAACAAACGGGAAAAGGCGAGAAAAGTAGAACGCTGAATAAAGAGGCAAGATGCTGTCTCACGGTCAAGGGGACAATCTTGAATTTCTCTTTACCATCTGCTAGTCTCTCTTTATCTGGATTTTCAATATCTTTATCAGGAATTGCTGCCCATGTACGTTGAAATCATAGACAATTCATTGGAGTGGGATCAGTTTACAGCAAAGCATCCAGGTGCCTCATTCGGCCATCTTTTCGGCTGGAATAAGATTATTGCAAAAGCATACGGCCATAAACCGGTTTATCTTGCAACAAGAGACACAACCTCGCAGCAGATCAGAGCTCTGCTGCCCCTTTTCCAGTTCAAGCGCCCGTTTTATCCGAATGAATGGATTTCTCTGCCTTTTCTTGACCATGCCGGAATCCTCGCAGACAGCTATGAAGCAGGTACCTTTCTCATCGATGAAACATGGCTGCAGCTCAGCAAAGATAGCAAAACGGCCACCCTGTGTCTGAGACAGGACAATGCATTCGACGCGGCATCTCTGGCTCTCGGGCAAAATCTGCCGGATATTTTCGACCAGAAGATACGGCTCACCATTTCCCTTGCTCCAGACAGCGAAAAAATGATGGCTTCCTTTCCTTCCAAGCTGAGAAGCCAGGTGAGAAAAGGCATTAAAAACGGACTGAACTCCAAAATTGGAGGGATAGAGCTTTTGGGCGATTTTTACACGGTCTTTTCAAGAAATATGAGAGATCTCGGCTCGCCGGTTCATTCACGCTCTTTTTTCAAGGCTATCTTCCAGACCTTTCCCGATCGCGCCGCTATCTGCATGGTTTATCATAATGATATTCCTGCTGCAGGCGGATTTGTTTTCCGATTCAAAGAGCGGCTGGTCAACCCTTGGGCTTCTTCCATCCGTGAATACCGACATCTGAATACCAATATGGTTCTCTACTGGCAGATGATCAGCCATGCCTGTGATATGGGGCTGAAAATCTTTGATATGGGCAGATCCTCCAGAGATGCCTCTACCTACAGGTTCAAAAAACAGTGGGGCCCTGAGGAAACACCGCTCACCTGGTATACCTGGAAGGATGGCAGTCACAAAACATTTCCGGAAACTCTTCATATTGCGCCATGGCGCCGTCTTCCCCTGTGGTGTTCCAACCTGGCAGGCCCGATTGTCAGAAAATATATCTCATTGTAAGAAGAGAGATCATGATGCATCTTACCATCCCCCGCCCACTGCTAGTTACTGTCGATGATGCCGGATGGTGGCTGGGCAAAGACGGCTCTGCCGACAATCAACCCTTTCGCACCGGCATGAAGAGAAATCATGTCCCCGGGGATTATGAGGCGCTCATCGCCTTGGGCAAAGGATTGAACATGAAAATCCCTGCCGCTTTTATTCTCGGTGAATGGGATGAGACAGCTCTCCTTAGAAAGGTTCCCTCTTCCACCTGGCTGGGCAGGCTCTGGACTTCCCCCTTTTTAGATAGAGAGCTTAAAGAAAAAACTGCTGATATTATCAGACAGGGGCATCCTTATCTTGAGTTCGCTGTACACGGCCTCTGTCATGAATTCTGGGAGAACGGCCAGATGCAGCGCAGTGAATTCCATGACAGTCAAGGAAACATGCGGCCAGAAAGCACCGTGCGTCAGCATCTTGAATATTTCTTCAGACTCATGGAGACATTCAATCTGGCTGAAGCCCCTCGGCTTTTTATCCCCCCAAAACTGAATCACTGTTTCGGTATGGGAAAAGCAGGTTTTCAGGCCATAGCACGAGACTTCGGCATACAATACGTCACGCTGGTTTTCTCAAGGGCAAAGTGCTCCATGTCGCCGCAGCTTGAAGGCTTTGGCTGGGAGGAAGATATCCTGCTGCTTGATCGTGGAATAACCGGCATCCTGTGGAACCAGGTTGCCCAGGAACCGATGTTTTCCTTTGATTACCCGATCCTGCCGCTGCATTGGGCCAATATCCTCCACGCCGATCCGACCAGGAATATGGAGGTAATAAAGGCCTGGATCGCTTTTCTGCAGGAAGAGGTCGGTAAAAGAGACATCGTCTTTGCAAGCGATATAGCCTCTTGCATCACCCAGTATCTCAACGCAACCCAATCACGCATTACAACCGAACCAGGCAGGTATATTATAGAATTGGACTGGCTTGACAGGATACCGCATCAAAGTCTGTCTGATGAGCTTTTCTTCACGGTGAATCTGCCGGAAGACAAAAATTTTATGATCCACGGAGCAAAACGCAAAGAATCCCGGACAGCCCATGAATCACAATTCATAAAGCTTTCCTTGCCTAGAGAAAACAGGATTATCCTAGAATTCCAGTAGCGTACCGGATCCCAGGCAGGCCAAGGGATACAGGCAAGATACTCTTAAAGCACCATAGCAGAGCCGATACTATCTAAAATTCCTATATATCGCCATAGCAGCATCAGAATTTACGTTTTGACATCACTTCTGCTAATTTTATAATTGCAGCATGAAAAAACTCGCTCCACCCAAAATACAGTTCAGCACCATCCTTGAAAAAGGTACTTCCAAACAGAACGAAGACTATCTCGTTGCAGAGCAGAACATCTTCGGCGTATTTGACGGCGCCACCAGTCTTGATCGCAACAGATTCGAACAGGAACGAACCGGCGGCATGATTGCCTCGCATACGGCGGCAAACGTCTTTCGTAAAAATCATTACCCATTGACCAGACTTGCCAGTCAGGCCAATGATGAAATCATGCAGCAGATGGTCTTGCGCGGCGTAGATGTTTCCCGAAAAGAGAACCTCTGGAGTACGAGCGCAGCCGTTGTCCGCCTCAAGGAAGACACTCTGGAATGGGTTCAGACCGGTGATGCTGTAATCCTTCTGATCTATGAAGACGGCACCTATAAAGCACTGGTTGACCGTGAAGACCAGGATCATGAGACCTTGAGCCTGTGGCAGAATCTGGTCACCACCCATCTTGAAGGCCAGGCTCAAGGCCCCGCAGACAGCTTGAAGCTGATGCAGATAAATGGTGCCATGGCATCCCAGATCCACAAGGTCAGGATGGGTATGAACGTTACCTACGGGGTTCTCAACGGTGAAAAGGCCGCTGAAGAATTTCTCAATCAGGGAGAAGAAGCACTTGAAGGTATCAGTCATTTACTGATATTCACCGATGGCCTCACTATCCCGTCTGCAGAACTGGAAAATAAAAAAGACTTCACCCCGCTAGTCGACGCCTACCTGAATATGGGCCTGGACGGGTTGAAAAACATGATCCGCCGGAAAGAAGAGCAGGACCCTCATTGTTTTACCTTTCCACGGTTCAAATGCCATGATGATATCGCGGCCATTGCCGTTTCTTTTGCAGCAGTCTGCTAAACGGTCACTTTGAGGTACACATCCTCCATCCGTGCAAAAACCTTCTCCCAGGAATAATTTGAAGTCAGTTTTTTCACCTGTGCAAGATCAGCTTGTCTTTGAGTTCTGCTTTTTTCAATCACCAGTTCAAGAGAAACAGCGAGCGTCTTTTCAAGAAGAGGCCAGTCGTTTGCAAAAGGCGTATCGACGGTTTCAAGCGTAGGCAGGCTGACCAGATCAACCATATCCGAATGCTTATCTCCCAATATCTCGCAAGCTCCCGGCAAATTAGTCGTCAGCAGACGGCATCCTGAAGAGAGCGCCTCCATAAGCACCAACGGCAACCCTTCAAAAAATGACGGTAGAACAAAGATATGTGATTTACGCATCAGCGTCGCGAGATCATGATGAGAAAGCGGTCCGTGAACCTGTACTTTAGAGCCGAGCCCGGCGGCAAGTTCCAGGCATTCGTCATATTCATCTCCACTGCCTGAACCGGCCAGGTGCAGCCTGTAATCATCCCTGTTAAACTGTTTCAACGATCGCAGCAGCCATGGCACCCCTTTGGCCCGGCTTAGTTTCCCTGCATAGACAATCTCGACAGGCCCATCCTCAGGCTTTGGCCCCGCAAAGAACTGCTGCTGATCAAATCCACCGCCGACAACATATAGCTTTCTATGGTCAATACCGTGAATTTTCTGAATATCTGTTTTCTGGCTCTCACTCAGGCATAGAATCGCATCGATGTCAGCCAGCTCGGCCTGAACCTTGCGCCCCACTTCCGGACAGAGAGAATACTGGCGCAGGCAGGTTCCATGACAGGATGTCACCATTGGCGTATCGGGGAATACCCGGCGGGTAATCGTTGAAACGATCCAGAGATGATGACTGTGAATAAGATCGGGTACAAAACGCTCTTTTGCCTGTTCAAGGATATGCCTGAACCCCGTTTTATACCTTTTATACTGTTCAGCACTCATCGCAGAAAACACGGTACTCGGATAGGGCATGACATCGCTCATGCCCGGCAGGAGAAAATCCAGATCGTTTCCATTGAACTCTAAAAAAGCCGTCTTTTCCCTCGGCAGCAGAAATTGATCGGGATTAAATCCTTCCTGAATGCCAGCCACCAGAAAAT
Source organism: Desulfobulbaceae bacterium (assembly GCA_003249645.1). GTDB lineage: Bacteria > Desulfobacterota > Desulfobulbia > Desulfobulbales > Desulfocapsaceae > SZUA-575. The sequence goes on from QKIH01000059.1 coordinate 5,474, forward strand.
TTTCATGTCCTCTTGCAGCAGCCTGCCGGATTATTGCCTGAACCGTCTTACCAGATCCTGTAAAATCGGGCATCTGACTTAAAACATGAAGAATTTTCATAGAACTCGACTCTAGTTCACCAGATTCATTACAATAGCCTGCATATGTTGCTCACAGCCTTAAAAACTGATTAAGAACGTCCTCTCAACCTTTCACCATAACCCAACATAATCACTTTATTTTATTGCGGGAAGAAAATGCTAAAGAGAGCGTTCAGATACTGCACTCGGTTGGAACATGGGCCCTAAAAAATTTCCAAAAACTCAAATGAGCTTTTTACAAAATGAATTAAAATGGAAAATCTTCTTTGTAATCAACCTGCTGCTCTACCTGCTGCACGACAGGCTTTTCGGCCGGTTTATGTACCGGATTGCCGTCAACAAAGATAGCCTTATACGGTCTTGTTGGACATGCATGCTCACAGCCGCCGCAACCGACACAAATCTCAGGCTTCACTTCAGGGATAGTAATAGCCTTACCCAGAGGATTTTCATAGGGCACCATATTGACCGCTTTGGTCGGACAATGCTCTGAACAGGCTCCACAGGCGGTATTATCTGTGTAGACTACACAATTTTCCTTGATGAAATGTGCAACCCCGGTCTGGGTAAGTTTCTTCCGGTCGACCGTGAGCGGCAGGATAGCTCCTGTGGGACAAACATCGCCGCAGATGGTGCACTCATAGTTGCAGTGCCCTGTCTGAAAATGCATGTGCGGCTGCATGAGGCCGGACAAGCCATACTCAAGAAATGAAGGGAGAAGTATCTGCGGCGGACAGGCGCTCACACAGAGATGACAGGCTGTACAGATTTGCGTAAAGCGATCTATACTGATAGAACCTGGCGGCGATACCGGGCTTGTCCTCACCACAGGAATGGTGGTTGGTCTGGACTGGACAATTTTCTCTATAATCTCTGCTGCAGGCCCTGATTCTGCAAGACCGCTCAAAGCCAGAAGATAGACCCCGGAATGCAGCATGAACGCTCTTCTTTCCGGATCAAGCTTCTGCTCTTTAATTGTGGAACTCGAAACCCATCTCCGTTCAAAACCGATGGAATCGGTTTTACAGGCAGTCATGCAGTTATAACAGCTGACACAGCGGCTCATATCAATGTTTTTTCCAGCAAGATCGAGGCAGTCAGCCTTGCAGACTGCCATGCACCGCCTGCAACTGGTGCAGGTGTCTTCGTCTACCCGCAATTTCAACAAAGAAAAGCGCGAAACGATTCCCAGCAAGGTGCCGACAGGACAGATTGTATTGCAGTACAGCCTGCCATGATAGGCTGCAAGCCAGAGCAGAATCACAAATACTGCCAGAGCAACCGCAGTTGAAAAAGGTGCCATGGCGGCCCATTGTTCCCGGACAAGTGTGTAAACGCCGAATGTCTCAAGTACCATTGCGCCGCTGTTATTTATAACAATGCCAATCGGCCGCACGATGTTGGTAATAATCCGGCCAAAGGAACTGAAGGGGTCAAGGAAATTCAGCAGCAGTCTGCTGCCTCCTGCAAAGACAGCACCGGTAAGAAAGAGAATCGAATACCGTAGCACATTGTGCGGCAGACGGTAATGAGCATCACGACGTTTTCTTTTTCCTGATGAGAAAGTTATCAGATCCTGCAGGGTTCCAAGCGGGCAGATTGATGAACAATATACGCGCCCGGCGCAAATCGTAAAAAGCAGTATAAGAACAAAGCCACTCGCACCAATAACTGCCACTGCCATAAATTTGAGCAGTGAAGGGATAAATTGCGGATAGAGAACAACATCGGCAAAACCAGGAGCCAACCAGTTTCTGAAATCAAGAAAAAGCAGGCTTGTAGCAATAAAAAACAGCAGAGAGACGCCGACACGCCATTGTTTCAACCGCTTCAGACGCATTATCAGACCTTGATCCGGTTAATAGACAGTTCTTTCAAATCTATCTTTCCCAAACCCATATCCGCTGCCAGCTGAATATGGCGAATATCTGATGGCTGTTTACCGAAAATCATCGTCGCCGCTGCATCGGCAGCCACGGGATCAGTGGAGACGATAAGTGATTTCATGTTCACGACATCACCCGCAGAAACACCGCGTGGGCCGTTTTGTTTCATCACATTATAGGCGTCCACCACCGTGAGTGTCGGTTTGCGGTAGGATACAAAATCAGCGATGCACTGGTGCAGGTCGTTGCGGTGCCAGTACCAGCGATCCCAGACTATCCCCATCAAATTCTTCATGCCCACTGTAACCATGGAAGAAGAGTGATGTTTTAAAACCGGGACATTGATAAAAACATCGGCATCGAGCACCAGCTCATGCACCTTGGCTTGAGCAAGTCGTCTTCCCTGTGGCACGGAGACTTTCTGATAATAGCCTTCGTTATTGCCAGGCACTATTTTTCCGCCGCCGTCCTTTACCGCGATTTCAATACCGCTGTTTTTATAACATCTGCTCCATGAATCACATGTGTGGTCAAATACAGAAACCTCTTTTGCCCCGGCCTGAAGGCAGTGTTCAATGATGCGTCTGACAAGAGCAGGATTTGTGTTCCCTCCCCTGTCCGGCTGGACATCCCAGCCGATATTCGGCTTCACTACCACCTTGCTGCCTTTCGGGACAAACTCTTTCATGCCGCCGAGCGAGGCCATTGCCTTATCAAACATCAACCCGGGTTCGCCCCCTTTAACGGCAACGAGATCATATCCCCCCTGTGCACCAAATACCTTTGTCACATCGCCCAGGGCAAGGGATGATCCGACGATCATCGAGCCGCCAACTACGTTTTTGAGAAAATACCGTCTATCCATATTAGCCTCTCCCGTTTTCACTGAGATAAAAATATCGGTGTATGTATTTCCTTTCAGCCAGCTGCTGGTATTACAGTAACCATTATACCACAAACAGCTGTTGATCGTGCCGAAAGTTTCTAAACTCTCTTCACCATGACCATTGCTGCACTCGCAATGGTAAAGACAACCATGACCGAAGCCATCGGCCATGGAGTGCCATCCTGAAAAACAGCCAAAAGCAGGGAAGAGACAATTCCGCTGCCGTATTGCAGCGAACCGATCAGCGCCGAAGCTGATCCCGCTATTTCCTTTGCCTCATCCAATGCTGCCGCTGTGGCACTTGCGGCGATAATCCCGTTCATCGAAAAGAATACAAAAACTGTCGCAACAATGATGTATATGCCCCCGACACCGGTTTTCACAGAAACAGCGAGAACCAGCATTGCAAACATTGATATTGCGGTTGTCACTTTCAGCAAACTATCCAGAGAGTAGTGTCTCACCAGTTTTCGGTTTTTTAAACTCACGATCATTACACCGACAATATTCACCGAAAACAGCCAGCCGTAGTGCTGGGACTCGACATGAAAATAGTTGATATAGACAAATGGCGAGCCGGTGATAAAGGCATATGCGCTGATATAATAGAGGGTCACACAAAGCGTGTAACGCATGAACTCTTTATTCTTCAATAAATTGTAATAATTAGTAAAAGCAGACAAGATCGAAGCCTTGTTTCTGCGCTGCTGCGGCAGGGTTTCAGGCAGCCATTGCAGAGATAGAAACATCAGGACACCGATAATACCCAGCAGCCAGAAAATTGAATGCCAGGTGCTGAACTTGATAATCTGGCCGCCAAGCAGCGGCCCGACAATGGGTGCAATGGCCATGATAACAGTTAAGGTCGATAATGCCTGGGCAGACTGGGTCCTGGTGAAGAGATCCCGTACCATCGCCCGTGCAAGCATTGGCCCGGTACACGCACCAAGCGCCTGAAATACCCGCCAGAACACGATCTGCCCCATGGTCTGCGACATGGCACAGCCAGCAGAACCGATGGCAAACAGAACCATACCGATAAGCAGTGGAATCCTTCGTCCTATGCTGTCGCTGATAGGACCCCAGACAAGCTGGGCAATGGCAAAACCGATGAGAAAACCGGTGATCGTCAGTTCAGCGTTGCCCTGCAGATCAACCGCCATGGTCGGCATCGCAGGAAGATAAATATCGGTAGAAAGCGATGTGAACGCCATTAAGGCGCCCAGGATCAGCATAAAAGCTATCCCAACCTTGGATGGAGGTTGACCGCCTGTCTGAAGAGATGCTTCACTCATACAATACATCCAATAAGCCAATCCCGCCTCAACAGCGGGATGGCAGCTCTTAAATACACCTCTTAGACTCTTAAGGCTGATAAAGCAGAAAAGTCTTACGACAGCTTTTGATACTCTTCATCAGTAACCGGTTCAAGCCATTGATTACTTCCATTTTCTCCGGGGATTTCCACAGCAAGATGGGAAAACCAGCTGTCTTTCGCTGCTCCGTGCCAATGTTTTACGCCAGCCGGGATATACACAACATCACCGGGGTTCAATTGACGTGCCGGTTTTTCCCATTCCTGGTACCAGCCGCGGCCGGTAGTACATAACAATACCTGGCCTCCGCCCTTGTCAGCCTGATGGATATGCCAGTTATTCCGGCAACCCGGTTCAAAGGTTACATTGCCGATAAACATTCCCTTTGTATTGAGAATGTTGAGATAACTCTGCCCGGAAAAATATTGCGCATAGGCAGTATTGTCTTCCCCTCTTCCAAAAACGTCTTTGGTTTCCTTATCGCTCATTGTCTGCTCCACGTTTTATCTGTTCCAATCTTATAAGGCTGATTTGAGCACCGCAACAATATCATCTTTGCTGAGTGCCGGGCGACCTGGCAGATTGCCTTCCGCATCACGGACAACCAGCACAGCATCCTCTGCGTATTGTTCAAACAGCTCGTCATCGATACCGACTTCAGACAGTCGGGTCGGGCAGCCAATGGATTTCAGAAAGGCCTCATAGGCATCAATGCCTTCCATGGCAACCGTCATCTCATCTTTGCCTGCGGTTAAAATACCGAAAATTCTCGTGGCAAACTGGGCAAGTCTTTCAGGTCGGGTCCTGGCAATAAAACGCATGTAGGCAGGATTGATAATCGCAAGACCGGCACCATGGGTAATATTGTGATGCGCAGACAGGGCGTGCTCAATCATATGGACAGGCGGCATCATATTAACACCCGCCTGAACCCAGCCGTTCAGCGCAACAATTGAAGCCCATTGCACCTGGGTTCGCGCCTCGATATCCTGGCCGTCTGCAACAGCCTTCCTGCCATATTCAATGGCGTTGATAATAATGCCCTCGGCCCAGCGATCCTGGATAGGAGTGCCGTCAATACCGGTAAAATAACCTTCGGTCACATGGGTAATGATATCACAGACACCATAGGCGGTCTGATCTTTCGGTACGGTTGTTGTCAGCTCAGGATCAACAATCGCAACCTTGGGATACAGACACTCTGCTTGTACAAAGGATTTGACCTTGGTTTCATCGTTGCTGATAACCGCGCCGCAATTCATCTCGGAGCCGGTAGCAGCCAAGGTTGGAACCGTGATTACCGGAAGCGCCTGTGTCGGGATCACCCAGTTTTCCTGGCCATGGGCAATGAGATTCCATGGGTTGCCGTCATAGAGGACAGCCGCAGCAATGACCTTGGAGGCATCCATGGTTGATCCACCGCCAATTGCAATTATTACATCACATTTTTCGGCACGAGCCGTTTCAGCGCCGCGGGCAACTGAGGTGATACGGGGATTCGGCTCAACACCGCTGCATTCTGCATAATCAATTCCGGCAGTCTTCAAACTTGTCACAGCACGGTCAAAAACACCGTTTTTTTTCACACTGCCGCCGCCGGTAACAATCAGCGCCTTTTTACCATACTGGGCAGTTATCTCACCAAGCTGAGAAAGCTTTCCTGCACCAAAAACCAGACGAGTCGGATTATAAAATTCAAAGTTCATACTGTTTTCTCCTTTTTATTGTTTAATGAACAGTTGCTGAGATTGTAATGCCAGCTAGAAAGCATCGGAATACCTGATCCTCCCCAAATCTTGCCTATTCATGTCTCAGTTATTTCTTTTTCACTGTTTTACGGCTCAAATATTGCCCAAAATCAGCATCAGTCATTTATTTGGTTTCCCATTCGAGAGACTTAGGATTAAAAATGAAGCAGGTCAGCAGCCAGCCCGAGCGGCCCGCCTCCAGCCGTATTGCCCGTTAGAAGCAAGACAAAACTCCAGCCGCCGATTAACCCGATGATGCCTACCAACATGACAAACATTGCCAGAACTATCAGTTCCCGTTTGTTAAGCTCTAATTCATACAGGTCAAACAAGTCAGCTGCAGCCTCGGTCTGTGTCAGAAGATGTTCCAAGATTTACCTCTTTTAAAATTTGAAGAGCAATCTGCCTCAGTGAGGCTGATTGTCTCTGTTGCAGGAGATAATAGTGTTTCGTTTGCTGCTTTTGAATATCAAATCCTCTCGCAATGTTGCCTATTCCTCTTTCAACATTTATTTTATCTGTCATATTGCTTATAAATGTTGCTTAAAAGCATCACAGCAAGGAGAAAAATGATGAGCAAAATAGCAAAACTGATAGACGAATTTGAGCTGAATGAAAATGGCTATACCGAAACCGGCCTGAAAGGCGTTCGCTTCTTCAGGGGTACCTCTCACATTCCCAGAAAACCACTGGTGTATGAACCGGGAATCTGCATTATTGCTCAGGGACATAAGACCGGTTATCTCGGAGGAAATGTGTTTCGTTACGACGCCGATAACTATCTGGTAACCACCGTCACCATGCCTTTTGAATGCGAGACCTTTGCCAGCCCTGAAGAGCCTCTACTCGGCATGTATATCGACGTTGATATGGAGCAGCTGCACGGGGTGATCGGTCAACTTCAGGTACACGCGCCACTGATTGGCAGCGGCCAGAAAGATCTGCATTGCGCTATCGGCCCGGCTGTTCTTGAACAGGATATGAAGGAATCTATCTGCAGACTGCTAAAATCTCTAAAAAGCAAGGTTGAAACGCAGGTGCTTGGACCAAACCTGGTAAAAGAAGTTCTATATCGTGCGCTCTTAGGGACGCAGGCTCCTGTCCTCTATTCTCTTGCCACCCAGAACGGCAATTTTGCCCAGGTAACAAGAGCATTGAGGGTCATGCAGAACAAGTTTATGGAAAAGCTTGATGTGGAACAACTAGCCAAAGCAGCCAACATGAGTTCTTCAACCTTTCATAAGGCTTTTAAAGAGGTTACCACCGAGTCCCCCTTACAATATCTCAAAAAGCTGCGGTTGAACAAGGCAAGATACATGATGGTGATGGAAAACACCAAGGCCTATATCGCCGCCTATGAAGTCGGCTATGAAAGCCCGTCACAGTTCAGCCGGGAATTTAAACGCTACTTTGGCCAGAGTCCTGCTGAAGCGATTAGAGAGGCCCGCCCGAACTGATGATCAATTATTAAGCCACCTGGTTTGCAGGTAATAGGAGATGTTGCATCCGGAAAACAAGCAAGGCTGCAACGACGACAGAAAGGAACTACTTTGTGTATTTTTCTTTTAACGACTCCATACATGTTCTGGCGGCGGTTGAAAGTGGAAATTTTGTCTGATAGACGATAGCCACCTTACGTTTTGGAATTGCTGGGACAAGGTTAATTTTCTGCAGCAGGCCGCTGGCAAGCTCAACCTGAACGAATTCTTCAATGACCGGTGCGATTCCGATACCAATCCGGGCAAATTCAACGAGAAAGTCGAGGTTGCTTATTTCGTTTTCGACACGGATCGAAATACCGTTTTTCTGTAAGAATGATTCGACAAAGGCTCGAGTGGCGTTTTCCTTTTCCAGCATCATGAGAGGATAATTCTCCAGATGTGAAATAGGCAGCGGTGAAGGAATATCCTCTTTATAGCGCGCACCACTGACCATGATATCATGGATATCCATCAGGTCCTCGGCAACACAATCTTGTAATGTCTCTGGTCTGCTGATTATCGCGAAATCAATTCCTCCCTGGCATAGTTTTTCAAGTGTCTGTTCTGAAGAGCGGTTGATGACCGTGATCCGAATGTCCGGATAGTCCCTGCTGAATTGCTCAAGATGTGGGATAAGGATATGCCGACAGAGCGTTTCGCTTATACCGATCTTGACACTTCCGATCTCCTTGTTGCGAAGCTTTTTGAGGATTCTTTCACCGTTATCAAGATGTTCAAATCCTTTCTGCACATAGTCAAAGAGAAACTTGCCTTCACTGGTGAGTGTTACACCTTTAGATGTTCTGTTGAACAATACACACTCACTGAGTTCTTCAAGCTTTCTGATAGATTTGCTAATTGCCGGCTGGCTTATAAATAATTGATTGGCAGCAAGAGATATGTTGCCGCAACGGGCAACGACCAGAAAGGTTCTATAGAGTTCGGCGTCGATCATAGATATAACCTCCAGTTATCGATTGTATGAATAACGGTCATTTTATTTATATCTCATTTTGCTGTAATGAAAAGAAAGAATAAAGAAGAGGCCTCTTTATCCAAAAAACAACAAAATGGAGATTGTTATGAACTGTATTGAAAAAATTCTGGCGTCACATGCCGGAAAGCAGACCGTCTCACCGGATGATATTATCGAGGTTGATCTGGATTATGTTATGTCGAACGATGCATGCACTGTTCTTGCCATAGATGTGTTTAAGAAAGAACTGAAGGCCGAAAAGGTATTTGATCCTGAAAAGCTTGTCATGTTTATGGATCATTACACTCCGAGCAGTTCGATTGATGCGGCAAAGGTCCATCGAAAAATGCGTGAATTTGCACACGAGCAGGGGTTGAGAAATCTCTATGACGGAGCTGGAATCTGTCATCAGCTGATGATCGAAAGGCATGTGCAACCCGGACAGGTAATCATAGGAGCGGATTCCCATACCTGCAGCTATGGATCTCTCGGCGCTCTTGCTACCGGCATGGGCTCAACCGATGTGGCCATTGCCTGGCAGCAGGGGAAAATATGGATGAAGGTTCCCCATACCCTGAAGATAGACGTGACAGGCAAGTGGCCAAAAGCGGTTTATGCCAAGGATCTGATGCTGAAAGTGGTTGGTGAACTGACGGCCTCCGGCGCAACCTACAAGGCACTCTATTTCACAGGAGAAGCGATTGAGGCATTAAGTATTTCAGGACGGACAACCTTATGCAATATGGCCATTGAAACCGGGGCAAAATTTGCCTACATCTCCCCCGATAAGAAAACGGCAGAATATCTTGACCGCATTGGGAGAGCACAGGAATTCTGTTTTGAAAACGAGCAGGATACCGGAAACTTCGAAAGCACCGTACATATAGATGTGAGTACCCTTACTCCGCAGATTGCCCGACCAGGAAGGGTTGATGATGTCTGCAATATTGATACGTTGAAGGGGACAAAAGTTGATGAGCTGTTTCTGGGAGCTTGTACAAACGGCAGTTTTGACGATCTTGCTGTCGCAGCACAGATCCTTAAAAACCGTACAATTGCTCCTTCGGTACGGATGCTTGTAACCCCCGCATCCATTGACATCTATCTTCAGGCCATCAATGCCGGTTTTATCGAGACCTTCATTAAAAGCGGTGCCATGGTCAATCACCCTGGCTGCAGTGCATGTTTTGGCGGCTCAGGCGGAATTCTTGGACCGAAGGAAGTGCTTTTATCAACAGCAAACAGGAATTTCAAAGGAAGGGTTGGCAGCAGCGAGTCGGAGATTTACCTTGCAAGCCCGGCAGTGATTGCCGCTTCAGCCATCACAGGCACCATTACAGATCCACGGGAGGTATAATATGACTTCAGCAAAGGCCATAACATTTGGAGACAATATAGATACAGACCAGATTATCGCAGCATGCCATCTGGTTCTTCCGACGATCAGGGATATGAGCTTGTATTGCTTTGAACATTATCCGCAGTTCTCCGAATCTTTTTCTGCAGGTGATTTTATTGTTGGAGGGAAGAATTTCGGCTGCGGTTCCTCAAGGGAACAGGCTCCGGCAGTACTTAAAGAACGGGGTGTCAGGGCGATAGTTGCGCAAAGCTTTGCCAGGATATTCTACCGCAATGCGGTAAATCTGGGAATTCGTCTTATCCAGTGCGAAGCAGCAGGTGCGATCTCACTCTTTGATAAGTTGAGGTTTGAAGACAATCTGCTCATCAACATAACCAAGAAGTGCGAATATCCGGTACATCCCTTCCCGCCCTTCATTGAAGATATCATAAAACGTGGCGGTATAATTGCTCATTTAACACACTCTGCTTAATGCAGCTGATAACTGAAAAGGCGGGAACGGAACAAACCTGCTCCTGCCTTTTCCCACTTTCTTACATTTTAGCCGGTTGTCTCACCCGCTGTTCCAGACCGTGTCTGTCGTCATCAATCCAGTGCATTCCGATGAAACAGCTCAACACCAACCCATTTTTTATGTAGTCACACAATATTACCGACATTATATCTGATCATATACACTCCTTGCCCTACAGTATTTTCCAAGCCACCCAACCCATGCAGATACCTGCATCATATTACAAATGTTTGCATGCATACATGGAAAGAATTTTCTGCAACTGCAAATTCATGCATGATATCAGTGCATTATAAATAAAATTATTTGGCACAGAAGTTGCCTAAGTGAAACCCAGTTTATCTGTTTTTAACAGCGGCCAGTTGGGTTGCATGAAATATACATTACATAAACCGGTATCGGGTTCACATTATGCAGCAAGTCCTTACAACCTGTCCTTACTGCGGATCAGGTTGCACACTTTATCTCGAGGTAGAAGACAATACCATAGTCAGGGTAAAGCCAAACAGCGTCAACTCTGTAAACGAAGGGGCTCTATGTTCGAAAGGTCACTTCGGTATGGATTTCGTCCACAGTAAAGACCGTCTCACCTCCCCATTGATCCGTAAAAACGGTGAACTGACAAAAGCAAGCTGGGAGGAAGCATATAACTATATTGCTTCCCGACTGCTTCAGTATGCAGGGGAATTCGGAGGCAAAAGCATCGCCGGCTTCAGTTCGGCGAGGTGCACCAATGAAGAAAACTACCTGATGCAGAAAATGATGCGTGCAGTTCTCGGCAGCAATTCCGTCGACCACTGTGCACGACTCTGACACGCCCCGACTGTGGAAGGTCTTTCCACAACACTTGGCAGCGGTGCAATGACAAACTCCATCGCAGAACTACACACCATGGGACCGGGCGATACCATCTTTGCCATCGGTACCAATACCACCGAATGCCACCCCATAATAGGAATCGCCATGATCAAGGCGGTAAAGCGTGGAGCAAAACTCATCGTTGTTGACCCGAGGGCTACCACCCTGACCCAGCATGCAGATGTCTGGCTGCGCCTGCAGCCGGGCAGTGACGTAGCCCTGCTCAATGCCATTGCTCACGTTATCTTGCAAAACGGATGGGAGGCGACAGAGTATATAGCCAAACACACTGAAAATTTTTCCGAGTTTAAAAAGATTGCCGCCAGATATTTCCCCTATAAGGCCGCTGAAATCACTGGCGTACCAGCAACGCTGATAAAGGATGCGGCAAAGATCATCGGCCAGAGCAGAAATGTGGCTATCTATTATACCATGGGAGTCACGCAGCATACCTCCGGCGTTGACAATGTCATGGCTGTCTCCAATATTGCCGTTCTTACCGGCAATATAGGCAGAGCAAAAACGGGGGTTAATCCGCTGCGCGGTCAGAACAATGTTCAGGGAGCATGTGATATGGGCGCTTTGCCCGATGTTTTGCCGGGCTACCAGAAAGTGCAGAAAACTGATGTCAGGGAAAAATTTGCCAAAGCCTGGGGCGTAGAAATCCCTGAAGAGCAAGGCTTGACTGTACCATCGGTGCTTGATGGTATTGAAAAAGGTGAAGTTAAAGCCGTCTATATTTTTGGCGAAAACCCGCTGCGCAGCGACCCGGACATTAATCATGTCAAGCACTGCCTGGAGAAAGTTGAACTGCTCATTGTCCAGGATATTTTTCTCACCGAAACGGCCCAGATAGCAGATGTCGTTCTGCCCGGAGCCGCCTTTGCCGAAAAAGACGGGACATTCACCAGCACCGAGCGCAGGGTTCAGCGGGTGCGTAAAGCCATCGAACCACCGGGCCAATGCAAACCGGACTGGCAGATTCTCAGCGAACTCATTGCAGCTATGGGCTACCCTGCCGCCTATTCTCACCCGCAGGAGATCTTCGAAGAGATGCGTCAGCTGACCCCCTCCTACAACGGTATAAGCTACGCACGGCTTGAAAATGAGTCTCTGCAGTGGCCATGCCCGACAAATGATCACCCAGGAACACCGATCCTCCATGTCGGCAGCAGTATACGCGGCAAAGCCCGCTTTGTTCCGGCAGATTTTCGACTCCCTGCTGAACTTCCGGATAAAGAGTACCCGATGATGCTTACAACAGGACGCGTTGTCGCACACTATCACACCGGCACCATGACCCGTCGCTGCTGGGGCCTTCGCGGTGTGGCTCCCTATGAAATGGTTGAGATTCATCCAGAGGACGCTGCAGCTCTAGCCATCGAGGACGGTGATCAGATCAGTGTCAGCTCACGCCGCGGAGAGGTTCTGGCTGTTGCCAAGGTAACTACCCGGGTGAGTCCCGGTCTGGTTTTCATGACTTTCCATTATTCTGAAAGCTCGGGAAATATGCTGACCAACACCGCTTGTGACCCAACCACTCAGACACCGGAACTCAAGGTATGTGCCGTCGCTGTGCGCAAGGTAAAAAGTCCGGGGGTTCATCTTGCCGACACTGGTTTTCTTCAGCAGAATACAGCGCCCGAAGGGGTGTTCCACCAACCGGCTCTTTCAAACGCACCCCATTAATTCAAACCAGTCAAGAAACAATGAATATGCCATATCGCCTCAATCGTTTTGTCATTGCCGACCCGGGAAAGTGTATCGGATGCAGGGTATGTGAGATCGCCTGCGCTGCCGTGCACGAAAAAGAGCAGACACCGCTCACTGTCGGCAATATGCAGAACCCGGTTCAGCCAAGACTCTACCTCGTAAGGAGCGTGCAAGGTTCTGTGCCGATTCAATGCAGACACTGCGAAGACGCGCCATGCGCCGCCGCCTGTCCGGTGCTTGCCATCACCCAGAAAGAAGACGTTATCTTTGTCGATGAAAGCCTGTGTGTAGGATGCAAAACATGTATGCTTGCCTGCCCTTTCGGGGCACTGAAGCTCGTACCGGTTTTTGAAAACGGTCTTCCAGTCGAACAGAACCTGCCGCTCCATCCGGAATCTCAGCACCAGGGAGGCAGCACTGCAGGGGAGAAGGAAGAATACAAGCAGCTGCATGTTGCCAGCAAGTGTGACCGATGCAGTGGTCTTGCAGAACCTGCCTGCGTCGCAAACTGCCCACAGCAGGCCTTGAAAGTGATTCAGCCGGAAAGACATCTTACCATGCGAATGCATGAAGCTGCCCTCAGCCTGGCAGCTGTCGCCAGAAAATATGCCTCCTGAAAACAGGCTCAACCTGATGTTCACGCCTTTTTTCAGCATGAGCAAAATCTCAAAAATGTACGCCCTAGAACGATGAAAACACCTATTATCACCATAGACCAGGAACTTTGCACAGGCTGCGGCAGATGCCGGGAAATCTGTCCAGTCGGAGCAATCTCTGGAATGCCGGACACCCCGCACGAAGTCGACAGCACGCGCTGCATACTCTGCGGGCAATGCGTGCAGATCTGCAGCGGATATGATTCAGCCAACGAAACATTTGCAACATCCAGAGTAGAAAGACTGAAACAGCGCGGCATGCTCCCCACTGTGAAAGAACCCCTTTTCGCCGCACACTACCGCGGTGATATCAATGCTGTGGTAGCGGCTCTTCAGCAGCCGGACACCTTTACGATTGTCCAGTGTGCTCCAGCCGTGCGGGTTGCAATCGGCGAAGAGTTCGGTATGCCGTACGGCACGCTCACACCCGGAAAGCTTTCCGCCGCCCTGCATGCTCTTGGCTTTAACCGGGTCTACGACACCAATTTTGCAGCCGATCTCACCATCATGGAAGAAGGCGCCGAGCTGATTAACCGGATAAAGAACAAGGGCAGGCTCCCCATGTTCACCTCATGTTGTCCCGGCTGGGTAAAATATGTCGAAGACCAGCATGACGATCTGCTTGATCATCTCTCGAGCTGCAAATCACCCCAGCAGATGGCCGGCACCCTCTTCAAGACCTATGGAGCAAAACTTGACGGGATTGATCCTGCACACGTCTTCAGTGTGGCGGTCATGCCGTGCACCTGTAAAAAATTTGAATGTGAACGTCCGGAGATGAACAGCAGCGGATATCAGGATGTCGATCTCGTCATTACCACCCGGGAACTTGCCCAGCTGATCAAACACTGCGGTATAGATTTCACGTCTCTTCCCGATGAGGCTTTTGATAACCCGCTTGGCTGCTACACCGGAGCCGGCAACATTTTCGGGGCAACTGGCGGTGTCATGGAAGCGGCGCTGCGCAGTGCCTGCGAGATGCTCACCGGCACGCCTCTTCCCAGCCTTGAACTCGAATACGTCCGTGGGGAAGAGGGTATCAGACGAGCCACCATCTGTCATGAAGGAGTGGAACTGAAAGTCACCATTGTTGCCGGGCTGCAATATGTCGGCAGTGTGCTCGAACAGGTCAGACGCGGCGAGGCTGATTTTCACTTCCTCGAGGTCATGTGCTGCCCCATGGGATGCGTAAGCGGCGGTGGACAGCCAAAGATTCTCCTGCCGGCTCAGCGTCTTGAGGCCCACGCCGGACGAAAAGCAGGGCTCTATTCCCATGACAAGTCGCTCACTGTACGCAAATCTCATGAAAACCCACAGATAAAAAAACTCTACGAGAATTTTCTGGGCGAGCCACTGGGCCATGAAGCACATCACCTGCTGCATACCGACCACCAACAGAACAGGAGGGCCGTATGAACGCTTTTGTTATCGGTGACGCTGAGTTGTGTATCGGCTGTCAGGCCTGTATGGTCGCCTGCGCCCAGGCCCATGAAAAGATGCCGACAGCAGCCTTAAATGAAAGGGAAACACCATTTCATTCACGGATTACCGTTGTCAACGCACCTGAGGTAACCGTTGCCGTGCAATGCCGGCATTGTGAAGATTCACCGTGCGCCCGCTCCTGTCCGGTTGAAGCGATTGTCCAGAAAAATGCCCATATCGAGGTGATCAAGGAAAAATGCATCGGCTGCAAAAGCTGTGTTCTGGCCTGCCCCTTTGGGGCGATAAAGATAATAGAAGACGATATGAATTGTGCCGCCATATTTATAAGCCCACATGACGGCACAGCCCATGACAGGATTGAAAAAGCCCATTTTGTCGTCGAAAAATGCGATCTTTGCGCCGGCTGCGGTTCTCCGGCCTGTGTTGCAATCTGCCCGGCAAAGGCTCTACAATTGGTTGAGCCGGATGCCATTGCACAGAAAATCGAAAACCGCCGGATAAAAAATGCCAACCGGATCAGGCTGTACAGATCACAACTTGCCTGATATCTGGAGATACTGATTTGAATATCATCAGCTTTTGCAATATATTCTCAACAGGAGGCTGAAATCATTATGACCGAAAAGCAACAAAACCATACCACCGAATCATCTTCTGCCGAGCTCGTCCGTGCCTTTCAGCCCGACGGCACACTCACCTTCGTCAATGAAGCATGCTGCCGGTTTTACGAGAAAAGTCCTGCAGAGATGGTCGGCCACAACGTTGCTTCCTTTCTCTCCGAAGACGACCGGGAGGAAATCATTGCAGCAATCTTTTCCATTACCCCTGATAATCCTGAGGTCATCACCCGGCCGAAATATGTCAGGAGCAATGGGCAGGTCTGCTATCTTGAATACAAAAACCGGGGTATTTTCTTACCGGACGGCACCATAGTCGGCTACCAGTCCACCGGAATCGAATTAACCAGCAGCGACCAGCAGCCTTACCTGTTTCAGGAAACCGGTTCACAGCTTGAGACAACGCAGAAAAAGGCCAGGATCAACATTTCCCTGCAAAAGAGAAATATCGGTATCTTCTCTGAAGAAATGTTCGAAGTGGTACGTCACGCCGAAATGTACCACACCGACCGGTCTATTCCGGTATTGCTGGAAGGAGAAACCGGCGTCGGGAAGGAGATCATTGCCAAGATCATCCACTTCGGCCAATCAGACTCACTGCGACCTTTTGTTGATATCAACTGTACTGCCCTCTCGCCATCGCTCTTTGAAAGTGAACTGTTCGGCTACGATTCAGGAGCATTTACCGGAGCTGTCCACTCAGGAAGGCGCGGCAAGCTCGACTCAGCCAGCGGGGGAACTCTCTTTCTCGATGAAGTTGCAGAAATTCCCGTCGAGCTGCAAGCCAAGCTGCTGCGTGTTCTGGAAGAAAAGACATTCTACCGGGTTGGCGGTCTGCGTCGTATTCCCACTGACATCCGGGTCATCGCGGCAACGAATCTGGACTTTGACAGCCGCATAGGTGACGGCAGCTTCCGCAGAGATCTCTATTATCGTCTCAAAGTAGGCCATATTCGCATACCGGCACTGAGAGAACGTCGTGATGATATTCTGCCTCTTGCCCGTATGCTGCTCAAACAATTCTCTCAAAAAAGAAATAAAGGTTTTAACAACCTCAGCGACGCCGCCTGCGAACTGCTGCTGAACCACCCCTGGCCGGGTAACGTTCGCGAATTAAAAAACCTGATGGAATGGGCCACATTCATGTATGATGCCCCGCTGCTTTTACCGGAACACATCAGGCATCGTCTCACGATACCGGGCGGCATCTCCGTCATAAATGACACAAGCTCCTCCGCAAACCAGGGAAAAGCCATGAAGGATATTGACATAACCGATATCCACAATGCCATCAACCTGTGCAAGGGTAATAAGACCAAGGCCGCCCGGCACCTTGGCATATCTATCAGGACCCTGTACAACCGTCTTTCCGGTTAGATAAAACACATTACCGCCATCCGAAACCAAATTTAATCCCAAAACAGTTCGTTCTCCTCAAGCAACACCCTGAGATTATATTTCCACAAAGGATGTTCCCTGAAGAATTCCGCTAAGATCACAAGGAAGGAATACCTATGAAAATTGAAACAGATTCACTGCAAAGTTTTATCGATACCCAGTCAATATGGCAGACACTTGAAAAAGCCGCCCAACCGGATCAACTCCTGGTGCGCGAAACCCTTGCAAAAGCATCTGAACAAAAAGGGCTCTCCCTCTTTGATGCCGCTGTCCTGCTGGAAAACCAAAATGTAGAACTTGATGCAGAAATTTTCAGTATGGCCCGGCAGGTAAAGCAAGCCATCTACGGCAACCGGGTTGTACTCTTCGCGCCGCTGTATATTTCCAACGAATGCGGAAACCAATGCACCTATTGCGCCTTCAGCACCCTTAATTCCGAACTCAAACGCAAGACGCTGACGGCTGAAGAAATTCGACGGGAAGTAGAGGTTCTTGAGAACAGTGGTCAAAAAAGGCTGCTTTTGGTGTACGGTGAACATCCCCGCCTTGATGCCCGCTGGATTGCAGACACAGTGGCAACCGTTTATGACACGCTTTCTGATAAGAGCGGATCGATTCGACGGGTGAATGTCAACTGTGCGCCGCTTGATGTGGAGGGCTTTTCCCTCCTGCACGAAGCGCAGATCGGCACTTACCAGTGTTTTCAGGAAACTTATCACGAGTCCACCTATAAACAGCTGCATCTCAAGGGCAACAAGACAAACTTCCTATGGCGACTTCATGCCATGCACCGTGCCCAGGAAGCGGGGATCGACGATGTGGGCATCGGGGCGCTTTTCGGTTTGTATGATCACCGGTTTGAACTTCTTGCCATGCTCGCTCATGCCCAGGAACTGGAAGAAAAATGGGGCGCAGGCCCTCACACCATCTCCTTCCCGCGTCTTGAACCGGCCCAGGGAGCTGAGATTTCCGTTGCTCCGCCCTACGGGATTTCTGACTATACGTTCAAGAAAATTGTTGCGATAACAAGGCTTGCCGCACCATATACAGGCCTTATAATGAGTACGAGGGAATCAGCTGAGCTCAGAAATGAACTTCTACAGCTTGGCATATCACAGCTCAGCGCCGCGTCCAGAACCTATCCGGGAGCCTACAGTGATCCGACATGGGACAGACCCGACAGTCAGCAGTTCTGCATTGAAGACCATCGTTCGCTCGATGAAGTGGTCTTCGAGCTTGTACAGCAGGGACTGATGCCTTCATGGTGTACCGCCTGCTACAGAAAGAACCGTACCGGGGAGCATTTTATGAACATGGCAAAAGAAGGCTTTATAAAGAATTTCTGTCATCCCAACGCGGTGCTCACCTTTAACGAATACCTCAATGACTATGCTTCGGCCAAAACCGTTGCAGTCGGGAAAGAACATATCGCCAGTCAGCTGGAAACAGGAAGTGAACAAATCAAAGATCATTTCGGCAAACTCCTGATACGTATGGATAGCGGTGAACGCGACCTCTACCTGTAAGACTGCGCTGCTTGCAATAGATGGAGATGCAGAACTGAAACAGCTCGACGGCCATGGTTTACTGCCTCCTTGTAAAACATTTGCCCCTTTTAAAAGTGGGAAGGCATATAATGAGTTGACTGTGTTTAACTTCTCTTGCCGTAAGGATTGTTTGTATGAGTATTAAATCAAGTATAGGGGGAGACGGATACGGAGATCTGTCCCATTCTTCAGACCAGCGGGATCTTCAGAGTCACCTCAGGCGATACAGATGCCTGAAACAGGCATTTCTCTACCTTGCCTTTTTCTTCCTCTCGTTGAACCTGCGAGCATCCATCACGTCTCTTCCGCCGGTAATCGGGGACCTGCAGAACACGCTGCATATCAGCGCCGGAACGGCAGGTTTTCTCACCTCTATCCCGGTTCTCTGCTTCGGTTTTTTGACTCCCCTGCTGGGATGGCTGATGAAACGCATTAGCCTGGAAATCTCCATTGGTGTAACCCTTTTAGGGATCATTCTTGGCAACCTTGTGCGAAGCGGCGGTAATTTTTCCTTAGCCCTGACCGGCACGGTCATTATCGGGGCCTCACTTACGGTTGGAAACATCGCCGGTCTGATGGTGTTGGGACGCGATTTCAGGAATCACGCGAGTTTCATGACCGGAGTCTATGTCTGCGGCATGAGTATCGGCTCCTTCTTAACCACAGCCGCCACAGCTCCTTTCGCTCAAAAGGCTGGCTGGCAGGTTGCCCTTGCGGCTCTACCCGGTATACTCGCTCTGGCTGCAGTAGTCTTATGGGCAGCAGTCAACTATTTTCAGTCAAGAGAAAGACAACTAATCAGTGAGATAGGAACCTGTTCTGACAATACGGCCTTCACTTCTGCCGCAAAGAGTCTGCATGAAAGAACAGTAAGCCGTTCAATTATTGAAATGCCGCTTGTTTGGCTTCTGTCCGTTGCCTTTGCCGCCCACACCTTTCTTTTTTACGGCCTTACAGCATGGCTGCCGCTCTATATGAAAGAGGTCGCCCACCTCTCGGTTTCACAGGCCGGGATTGCAGCATCGCTTTTTCAGATTTTAGGGATTCTGGGTTGTCTGGGCATTCCGGCACTGGCAGCGACCAGGCGGTTATCTCAGACAACACTCTTTCTCATTGTGACCGTTTCCTGGTTCGCTACGGCAACGGGTTTCTGGCTCAAACCAGCAATGTGGGTCATCTGGACTATTTTTGGAGGAATCGGCTCAGGTGGCGGCTTTACCGTAATCTTCGGACTGGTTATGCAGCACGCCAGAACTCTGGACGAGAACCGGATACTCTCAACCATCATTCAATCGGCGGGATACGGGGTGGCATCTGTCAGTCCATTTGTAATCGGTCATATCTACCATGTAACCCATGGCTGGAACGCGTCCTTTATCATGCTGGCCTGTGCGGCAATGATAATGACCCTGTGCGGTATTTTTGCATCCCATCAGAAACAATAAAGAAAAAAGATGTTCCAGCAGCACAATAGATAGTATTTTTCTTTGGGGAACTGCAAATTCGTTCCTGCTTCAATTCATTTATTATGCTATATAATGTTGCTGATTCGGGGTTAATAAACAGGTAACTAGCCGATTCTTCATCTTACCTTCATTTTACTCTGGCATTTTGGAGGTCTAGACAACAATCTAACACTGATATAATTTACAATACTATTCATACATTTTTCGAAGGAGTACCGTGCCTTCCATGACTAAGCGTATTCACATAACCATAACGACACTTCTGGCGCTGCAGTTTTTCATGTATACCGCAACCATCTGGGGAGCGGATGCAGATGATCCGGCGACTGCCGAACCAAAAATTCTGAGTGCCTCCCAGGCCGTTGTGCTAGGTATAGTTGAAGGACTCACGGAATATCTGCCGGTCAGTTCAACCGGTCATCTGCTCATGGCGGAAAAAATCATGGGGATAGGTGAAGACCCTTCTCTTTCCCCGGCTCAGCAGGAAAAGATCAAGGAAGCATCGGATGCCTACACGATCTGCATCCAGATCGGTGCCATTCTGGCCGTACTCTGGCTTTACTTCGGACGGATCAAACAGATTTTTCTCGGCGTTCTGGGAAAAGATCCCCGGGGTCGCTCACTGCTGATCAACATCATAGTCGGTTTTCTGCCGGCTGCTGTACTCGGCCTGCTTTTCAATAAGCTTATCAAGTCATACCTGTTCGGACCATGGCCGGTTATTGCTGCATGGCTGGTCGGTGGTATTGCCATACTAATCGTCAGCCGGCGAAACCGTGCAAAAGGCGGACAGACACGCCAAGGATGCCTGCTTGATGATATGAGCTGGAAGATGGCACTGCTCATCGGTTTTGCACAATGCATAGCCATGTGGCCGGGAGTAAGCCGCAGTCTGGCCACCATTGTCGGAGCCTTGCTTGTCGGCACGTCCATGGCCGCCGCCGTCGAATTCAGCTTTTTACTCGGAATGGTAACACTCAGCGCGGCCACGGCCTATGACCTGCTCAAGCACGGCAGCCTGATGCTGCAGACATTTGATCACATGTCTCTGCTCATCGGTGTGGTGGTGGCCTTTATTGCCGCTGTCATCTCGGTTAAATGGATGGTCAGCTACCTTTCACGGCATGGACTGGAAATTTTTGGTTATTACCGGGTGATCATCGCAATAGCAGCGGGCCTGTTTCTGACAGGAGTCATATAAGCGGGAAAGCACGAATAAATTCAGCCGCGTCGTAAGACCAGCTTGGTAATCTCTGAGGGGACACCAAGACGACAGAGAAATCCGGGCCAGACACCGGTACCGGGGCTGACATAAAGTTTAGGGCCGTTAAAATCAAAGAGCCCGCCCACCAGACCGCCGTTGTGGGATGCAATAAGCCATTTTAGAAAAAAAAGGTGGCCGCCATGGGTATGGCCCGATAGCTGCAGATCGATGCCGTCATTTGCCGCAAGACTCGACGGCCGGTGCTTGAGCAGAACCCGGATACTGTTTTCAGGCAAGGTTTTCATAAAAGCGAGGTCCGGCCCGGGCTCACCGTAGCGAAAGCTTCTCTCATCAGGCACTCCTGCCAGAACCAGCGTTTCGCCATTAACGAAGAAGCTGCGGTAATCATTTTCCAGCATCGTGATGCCAAGCGCGTCAAGAGCGGCTGTCCACTTTCTGCCGTTAAAATAATATTCATGGTTTCCGGTGATGCCGAATACCCCGTATTTCGCCTTTAACGCTTTAAACGGCTCGATATCATCGGCCAGCGCCTGTGGATAACCGTCTATTATATCGCCTGTCAGAACAACCAGATCTGCGCCAAGACCATTGGTAATGTTAACAACGTTCTGAACCCAGGGTCGTTTCAGCAGAGGGCCGACATGAAGATCGGTCAGCTGAGCGATGGTAAATCCGTCAAGGCTCTCAGGCAGCCTCGGTACGGCAACTTCCACGGTATGAACTCTTGGCACCTTGAGTGCCTGCCAGGTACCATACAACGATAAGACAAGGGCTGCAGTAATCAGCAGTCCCCCTCGAATACCGGGAGAAAACGGCAGAGAATACGTACTGCCGAACCATCGGCTGATAAAAAGGAGTACAGCAAGAATATCCTTTATCACCAAGAGAAAAACGAGGATGATCATTGCGCTGTAGCAAACTTCCATCACCAGCTGCAAAGCCGGAGGAAAGGCCGGGGCAATGAACGAACCGCCTATTTTCTCGTAGAAAATATATTTAAAACCGATGATGCACAGCAGCAGGACGGCAGCAATCCTCATCCACGGTCTGCCCGGCATCCACAGGATAAGGCTGAATGTGATATAGCTGATGAGAATGAGGGAGGGTATTGCAAGTCTCATCTTTCGAGTCGATTGATAATGCGGGCCGCAGCACAAGCTGCACCATAACCGTTATCGATATTCAAGATACCTACTCCCGGGGCACAGCTTGTCAGCATACTGGAAAGGGCTGCCTTGCCGTGTTCTGCCACGCCATAACCGACAGAGGTTGGAACCCCGAAAAGCGGGCTGGAGGTTAATCCCCCCATAACACTAAGCAGCGCGGCATCGAGACCGGCAACAACGATGACAGCATCGGCACTGTTAATATCATCGAGCCGTTCTGTAAGTCGCCATAATCCTGCGACCCCGCAGTCTTCGAAAATATGGTTTTCTATGCCGAGATAGGTCAGTGTCCTCGAGGCCTCCCAGGCAACAGGACCGTCTGCCGTTCCGGCTGAAACGATGACAACCTTACCGGAGGACTTCGGCTCCATGGTATCCCCGAATGCTGTCCCTGAAAGCGGATGATAATCATAACCCAGTTTCACATCATCTGAAACCAGATCAAACTGTGCAGCGGAGAGCCTGGTAAAAAGAATCGGATGTCCTGAACCTTTCGGAAATCTGCTCAGCAGATCAGCCATGGCCTCATCAGATTTGCCCTGGCAGAAGACCGCCTCCGGCAGACCTATTCGGGCTGTCCGCCCATGATCAAAAA
This sequence comes from Desulfobulbaceae bacterium, assembly GCA_003249645.1. Classification (GTDB taxonomy): domain Bacteria; phylum Desulfobacterota; class Desulfobulbia; order Desulfobulbales; family Desulfocapsaceae; genus SZUA-575. Next base: position 28,406 of record QKIH01000059.1, read on the forward strand.
GAATACTGTTTTTCATCGTCCTGCTGTCGTAATAGATGGGATTATAATGCGATAAAGGGAACTCAAGTTTTCTATGCCGGACAATACTCCATAAAAGATAAAAGCAATAGACGGTTTCTCTTTGATTATTCGCAGCAGGTTTTACCGTAAACGGTTAAACCGCCGTTTTTAACGGCGGTCCAGGCTGCTCATTGAAACTTATTCCGTGCACTGCACTACTTTTACTTCCGGCTTTTGGCCGAAAATAAAAGCCACACGTTTACATGTGGTCGTTTACTCTTGCCTGTTTCTACCGTCTGATGCTATTTCTGCTCTTAATTATTTCGTTTCTGATATTGCTGAACTATCAGATTGAAATACATGATCAAACTACCGAATACGATTATAAAAAAAATAGAAATCCCTTCCTTAAGAGATTTCACCTTAGCTGCGTTCAACATCTTTCTACTCTCACTTCATAGGCCGATTATGCAGACCGTTGCTGCGTTAACAGATCTGCGTAAGCGGTGCTGCTACACTACCTGTCTTCCTAATTCATAGGCCTCCTGCATGGCACTGCTGGATTTGATTTCACCAGCCTTCCATGCACCGGTGCCATAAATTACACCTTTTTCCCTGGCGCCATCGAGACAGGCGGTAAATCCTCTAAACGACTCCAATGTTCTTTCCAGTGCGCTTTCTGTTCGAACCGCTGCCGCCATAATAAAGTAGAAATCTTTTCCTGCTATTTCGGTATATCTCGGGCAGGTTCTGTCGATGAGCGTCTTCATCTGTCCATTCATGGTATAGAAATAGACAGGTGTTGCCATCACAATAACCTTTGCTGCGACCATCTTTTCGAGAATTACCGCCATATCATCCTGCTGCACGCATTGCTTTTTGGTAAAGCAAACACCGCATCCTGTGCAGAATCTGATATCGTTATCAGTCACATATATTTTTTCTACCGTATTTCCGGCATCTTCGGCCCCAAGAGCAAACTGATCACATAAGAGATCCGAGTTGCCGCCTTTTCGTGGGCTCCCTGATAGAATAAGCACCTTTTTACGCATTGTTACTCTCCCTGCTTCTTTTCTGTGAATCTTTCTCATTGTATTTCCTCGCCCTGATATTGAATGGGACGAAGAGGTATTTTTTACTGACGCAATTTATTGTATAGTCATTCTAACTAAACCAATAGTCAGTTCCTGCCGTTTTCTTGCCTGATCTTCCCGGCTGTTAAAAAAAATAGCCAGCCGAACTGAAAAAATTGTGCAGCAGTCTCTTTCAGAGAAATAGGCAACAATAACGGAGTAATGTTCTATCGGATCAGCCTGAGATTCATTACCATCTGACTCAACGGAAACAAGATAGTAATCACAATCTATTTTCAACAGAGTATAGGAGTTCAAGATGCTGTACAGAAAAGTGCCAAAGAACCAGGACAGTCTATCCAGTTTAGGATTCGGGGCTATGCGGCTGCCGGTCAATGAGGATGGAACCATTAATGAGGTAAAAGCCATCGCTCAAATACGCAGGTCCATAGACAGCGGTGTAAACTACATTGATACCGCCTGGCCCTATCATGGCGGGCAAAGCGAAATAATTGTCGGGAAAGCCCTTCGGAACGGCTATCGCGATAAGGTAAAAATAGCCGACAAGCTTCCGCCATGGGCCGTCAAGAACACCGCAGACATGGAGAAGATCCTCGACAAGCAGCTTGAAAAACTAGGGGTGGACACCATCGATTATTATCTCCTTCATGCCCTGGAAGGTGAGTCATGGGACAGATTGAAGTCACAGGGCGTCATCGATTTTCTCGAAGCGGCAAAGCGTGCCGGCAAGATCGTCAACATCGGTTTTTCCTTCCATGGCAATAAAGAGGAATTTACCAGGATTGTTGATGAGTATAACTGGGTGTTCTGTCAGATCCAGTACAATTTCCTTGACACCCAGAACCAGGCAGGTACCACCGGACTGCAGTATGCAGCATCCAAAGGAATTGCAGTCATGATCATGGAACCGCTGCGCGGCGGCAACCTCAGCAAACCTGACGCCCCTCCAGCTATTCAAGCCATGTGGGACACCGCCGAAACCAAACGCACGCCAGTCGAATGGGCCCTTCGCTGGGTATGGAACCACCCCGAGGTCACCGTGGTTCTTTCAGGGATGAATCTGGATGAACATATCGATCAGAACCTTGCCCTTGCAGGCAAAGCAGAAGCAAATACTCTCAATGCAGCAGAGCTGGCCCTGATCAGCAATGTCGCCGATAAATACCGTGAACTTATGCCGGTCGGCTGCACCGGCTGCCAGTACTGTATGCCGTGCCCGGCAGGAGTAAATATTCCCAGCTGCTTTGAAATATTCAATACCGGAAGGATGTTTGAAGAACCGCAGCAGAGAACCCAGTTCGTCTATGCAGTCATGAACGGAGGTGCACGCGGAAACAAAACCTACGCATCACAATGTGTTGAATGCGGCCAGTGTATGGAACATTGCCCGCAGCACATCGAGATCCCCGATCGCCTCAAAGAGGTTGCTGCTTATTGTGAAGCCGAAGGGATAGTTGAAAATGTTCAGTCAGCTCTTACCGGCAAAATCGGTTAACAAAAGGACTTGGTGCAGATGCCGACCAGGTGTCTGCACAACTCAGGACACATGAAAATCTTATATTACGAATGCTTTTCAGGTATCAGCGGCGATATGAATCTTGCGGCTATGATCGATCTCGGAGTAAGCCCGGACCATCTTACATCCGAGCTGGCAAAGCTTGATATCGGTGACGAATTCTCACTCAATATTGCATCCGATGCGCGCAAGGGCATACATGGCACCAGGGTGGATGTCATCCTGAAAGAGCATCATCACCATCACGGCCACCACCATCACCATGAACACCGAAACCTTGCAGCCATAGAAAAGATTATAAACGGCAGTGAGTTAGCCGATAAAGTAAAGACAACAAGTCTTGCTATCTTCCGCCGGGTGGCAGAGGCAGAGGCAAAAATTCATGGCAAGGGTATTGACGAAGTGCACTTTCACGAGGTCGGCGCCACCGATTCCATCGTTGATATCGTCGGTGCGGCAATCTGTTATCATGCCCTTGAAGTTGATGCTGTCTGGTCTTCCCCCGTTGAACTTGGCGGTGGATTCGTCCACTGTGCCCATGGCATGATGCCGGTTCCGGCACCGGCTACTCTTGAAATACTGGCTGGCATCCCAACCACGCGGGGAGCTGTCCAAAAAGAGACCGCCACTCCCACCGGTGCTGCAATCCTCGCTGAACTTGTTGATCGTTTCGAACCTTCAGCAAAGCTGACTATAGAGAAAACGGCCTACGGAATCGGTCATCGCGACACAGAAATTCCCAACGTCCTGCGGGTCAGCCTGGCAACCGTTGACGAAGAAGCCGACCAGCTGACAACTATGCCCGCCTGTCTTCTCCAGTGCAATATTGACGACATGACCGGAGAGATGCTCGGAGATGCCATGGATCGGCTGATGGAGGCCGGTGCCATGGACGTTCATTTCACCTCGATTGTGATGAAGAAGAACCGGCCTGCGACTACCCTTTCGGTACTCTGCGGAGCCGCGGATGAAGGCAGATTTAAACGTCTTGTCTTCCGCCACACCACAACCCTTGGCATAAAAACCTTTCCCATCACCAAGACCGTTCTGGATATCTCCTTTGAGCAATTGAATACACCACTTGGCTTAGTGACGATGAAAAACGCCATTCTGGACGGGAAGATTATCCGATCCAAACCGGAGCTTGAAGATTGCCGAAAACTTGCCACCCAGCATGATCTGCCGCTTAGTGAAGTCTATTTACAGATCGGGAAAGTCAGAAAGTTATAACGCTGCACTTTTCAGATCTTGTTCTAACGCTGGTATTAATTATTTATTGATACCAGCTCTCATTCTCATTTTTCTCTTATCTTTTGTCACCATACGTCCGATAAAAATAGTAAGAATACCAATCCGGTATAGGTGTTGATCAACTCAAGGAAGAGGAGGAACCACCATGACCATTTGGCAATTTTCATTGGAATCCGGCAAAGTCACACACGGCAGGAAGCAACGCCGTATGCTCACCTCAAACGGCTGCAACGAACCGTTCAAAGATAGATACTGGTGCCCCAAAAGCAGATGGTTTTCAAAAGAGCCGTGCCCGTTTATGAACAGGCACGAATGCCACAATTATTCGCGCATGACAGGAGAAGACCTGGCCTCTCTTTAAACAGGCATCGCATATAATCGCGCGAATATTTCAGGACCGTTATTGAAATCAGATCAAGCTCTCAGGGAGGTGTGCCTTGGTGGTACGACCTCCCAGTACCCAGATACTCAGCAGTAGAAGTACGCTGCCACCCCACTGGCTGAGACCGAAATGCTGGCCGAGTAAAAAGGCAGAGAGCAGTACTGCTGTGAGTGGTTCAAATAATGTGGCCACAACAAGAGCTGTAGGCTTGAGCCTTGCTGCACCCCAGCTGTAAGCGAGCAGGGCAAGGGCCGCCGTCACCACACCAAGATACAGAAACCATGCCTGCAGCGGAATATCCGACGGCCATGTAAATGGTCTGCAGAGAGCCGCCAGACTCATCACCGCGGCGGCAACTACCGTCAGACAGGTTGTCGCAGGCCCCGCGCCAAGATTCGTTGAAAGACGTCCGCTTATCATCGCAAAACCGGCATAAAGCGATGCAGAGCCAACCGAAAACATAACCCCGAGCAGCGTCCTATGCCAGTCGGCAGCCGCCCCCGATGCCCCGGGCTTTACGATAATCAGTATGGTCCCGAGAATTGATCCTGCAAGAACAAGAAAAAGCTGCAGATCTGCTGCCTCCTGACCACGGATCACCGAAATTACAGTAACAATAACCGGAGGGAGGCATAAGGCAATAAGTGTTGGGACGGCTGCCCCGATCTGTTCGATCCCGAGAAACCAGAGCAGGACATAACCGGCCATGGATGTTCCTGCAAGCAGTACTGTAACCAGGAGCGGACGCAGCCGACTCCATTTGATGTCACGGCCAAAAATCATAACAAGCACAACCGCCCCGATTATAAAGCGCCAGAATGATACGTTTTCCGGTGTAAAGCCATAGGTAGCAACCAGCACATTAACCACCAGGGCACCGGTTCCCCACATCACGCCTGCCCCACAGGCTGCTGCAAGCGCCATCTTCGGCGATGCAATATTATTTTTGGATAAGCTTACGGAATAACTCATGGTTTACACTATTTCCGATAATCCTCATTCCGTAAACCCTCTTTCAGTCATTGCATCGCGGTGGACAAAACAAGCCATTGCCGTTTTCATTTTTCTAAAACCCTGCTTCTCATAAAACATTTCTTTGCCCGGTGAAGCATAAAGTATCACATTGAAACCCTGAAGCCTCTTGAGAAGCTCTTCAACAATCAGTTTTCCCAGGCCTTTGCCCTGATAGTTTTTTAAAACTGCAATATCATAAAGCGCTGCCTGGTAGGCGCCATCAGATAAGGCTCTGCCAAAACCAATCAGCGCTTCTTCATCATAGAGGAATATCGTGCAATAGCTGGCCTCAAAAGCAGCCTTATGTTTTTCCGCACTGAAATGTGCCATCCCCACTGACTTCAGGGTATCTGCTATCGCTTGCCAATCAATATCTGCAGTATCTGTTTTGACTAGTATGTTCATTGATATGAGATTTCACACTCCAGACTAATAAAAGAAAAAGGGGAAGGAGTTATCGTTCTAACGGCAGCAGGAACTATTCGTTTCAGCTTTCCTGGTTGGAAGTTTTAACAGTTTTGCGCTGTTGCAGAAAGAATCTCTCAGAGCCAATGCCACAGAGAGTAAACCTGTCTGCACTACCCCAGCGAGCAACATAAAATCACTGCGGTAGTACACGCCGCTTTGCCATCTTTGTGCTTATCACCTGAATAACTTTAAATTTATCATTGCTCTTCTGGAAGCATAAGAACACGGTCAAGTTCGCCATAGGCCTTGCCCAGCCACACTTTTACCCGTTGACGCTCAAGGAGTCCCAGAGTTGGACCAACAGCCTCATCCCTGTTATTCACAGCGGCCCAGAGGCTTGCCCCGACTCTGTCAATTTTCCGCATTGCACCAGGATGAAGGCTTGGAAGATCCATAGTCTTTGCCCCCATGGTCTCGGCTAGGGCTTTTTCCTCTGACTCATCGAACAGGGAAAAATCCCCTCCACGGCCATGATTGCGTACCATTATATAATCAGGCCCCTGACCATAGGTGTCCAGTGTTCTGCCAAGCAGTCGGATGGAATCAGTCCCGTCATCCATCACATGCCATTGGGTAAGGATGATGCCAATCTCTTTGCTGAAATCGACGATACCTGCCTCTTCTATCCATTTGTCAAGGCCGAATGAAGCCTGTGCCGGCAGATCAACAATGATATTCAGATCCGACTCAACGGCATCCTCAACAATGCGATCAACACTTTCAAAATCACGCAGATCGATGGCTTCACTGTATTCTGCATAATAGCGCATCAAAGCACCGTGGGAAAGATCTCCGTCAAATGCCTTGAAAGGCAGATTTCTGTCAATACAGTATTGCGCCAGTATTCTTGCCAGGACAGATTTACCAACACCACCCTTCTCTCCGCCTACTAAATGGATTCTCGCCATTTCAACATCCCTCATCTGATATTAAAAAGAAAGACAGAACCTTCCTGCTGGAAAGCCTTTTAATTACGACAAACTAGCCATTAACTGATGATAAGACAATACATTCAGGCTTATCTGAAAAGGTGTCCGTCAGCATAGACTTTATTTCTAATAAGCACGGTCGAAAAACCAGGAAAAGATTTTCCTGAATTGAGATAAACTGTTAAAATCAATCCCACCCTAACCTATTTCACTCTTAACGTCCACCATCTGCTCTTTTAACCATCATAGCCTGCTAATAATCCGGTAACATCTCTCTTAAGGGCAAATCAAAATATTTAACGATATCAAAGAAAGTTGCACCATAGACATTTTTTCAAAAGAAACAATGCAAGTAAATACTCTTGAAATGCCCTGCTGTTAGAAGGATTCCGTCTTAAACTACCACATCTGCCTCAGCTGGATTTTACCTTCAGCAGACTGCCATCCTGATGAGAGAAGAAATAGAGTGCCTCGGCGGGAAAACGAATCCATCCCCGGGTGATGTGCCGGTCATCACCATTTGCCATTGACAGTATTAACTGTTGTGGGCCGATGGTGGTATACAGCAGCTTACCGGAACCAAGTTTTTCTATAAAATCAATATCAACTTCGAGCCAGCCACTTTCCCTCTGCAAGTGGGAAAACTCAATTTTCTCCGGACGAATTCCAACAATTAGCTGACGGGTATCAGATGGTATTAATAGATCCTTTGCTGGAATAATGAAGCCATTCTCAAGGCTAAGGCCCCCATTTGAATGTTGAGCAGGAAGAAAATTCATTGGCGGACACCCGATAAATCCTGCAACAAACATAGAGGCGGGAGCATTGTAGATTTCATCCGGGGAGCCAATTTGCTCAATCCTGCCCTTGTTCACAACAACAATCTTATCGGCCAGGGTCATGGCCTCAACCTGATCATGGGTAACATAGATCATAGTTGTCCCGAGATTTTTATGCATTTTTTTCAATTCAACCCGCATCTGGTGGCGAAGTTTTGCATCGAGGTTTGAAAGAGGTTCATCAAAAAGGAAGACCTCCGGCTTCCGGACAAGAGCCCTGCCCATGGCCACCCGCTGGCGCTGCCCGCCTGACAGCTGCCTCGGCCTTCGCTGCAGATATTCTCCAAGCTGCAGTAATTGAGCGGCTTCCTGAACTCTCCGCTCTATTTCCACCTTGCTGTGTTTTTGTAATCTCAGCCCATATGCCATATTGTTATAGACATTCATATGCGGGTAGAGGGCATAATTCTGAAAAACCATGGCGATACGCCGGTCTTTTGGTTCCAGATTATTAACCAGTTTATCGCCGATTTTTATATTTCCGCCCGAGACTTCTTCCAGCCCGGCAATCATCCGCAAAACAGTCGATTTCCCGCAACCGGAAGGACCCACGATGACAATAAACTCTCCGTCATGAAAATGTGCGCTGACATTATGGACAACTTCTGTTTTGCCAAAAGATTTTGTGATGTTTTCAAGTATTACTTCGGCCACATTATTTCTCCGTTTCCGTTAATCCTTTGATGAAAAGTCTCTGCATACCGATTACCACCACTACCGGGGGCAGCATGGCAAGCAAGGTCGTCATCATGATAAGACTCCATTCGGGAGCTTCCTCAACTGCCTCGACCATCTGCTTTATGCCCATGACAATGGTGTACATATCCTTGTCAGTCGTTATCAAAAGGGGCCACATGTACTGATTCCAGCCATAGATGAAAACGATGACGAAAAGTGCCGCAATATTTGTTCGCGATATGGGCAGCAGGATGTCGATAAAGAAACGTATCGGCCCGGCACCGTCGATCCGGGCAGCTTCCAGCAGCTCATCCGGGACTGTCAGGAAGGTCTGACGAAACATGAATGTCGCCGTGGCGGAGGCTATAAGGGGAATGCTCAGCCCCCAGTAGCTGTTAAGCATATGCAGGTTGGCCACCACCTCGAAGGTTGGCAGTATCCTAACCTCCACCGGCAGCATAAGGGTAATAAAAATCATCCAGAAAAAAGTCATGCGAAAGGGAAACCTGAAATAGACGATGGCAAAGGCTGAAAGCATAGAAATAGCAATCTTTCCAAAAGCTATCATCAGCGCCATGATCAACGAATTCATCAGCATCAGTCCAACAGACTGCCCTTTAGCGTTGCCCACACCATGCGTGAATGCCTCCAACAGGTTCTCAAAAAAATGGTTTCCGGGCAAGAGAGGCAGGGGAACCTGTACCATCCGAGCGGTGTCATGACTTGCCGCGACGAACGTTATCCAGATCGGAAAAGCAACCAGAAGCACACCGCAAATCAGAATAAAATGACTAAAAAAGCTTGTGAGCGGCCGTTGTTCAATCATATCAATATTCGACCCTCCTTTCGATATACCGGAACTGGACTATGGTAAGACCAATGACGATAATCATAAGGATCACGGACTGGGCCGCAGAACCACCAAGATCAAGGCCTATAAAGCCGTCGTTATATACTTTGTAGATAAGAATTTCGGTCGCTTTTGCAGGCCCCCCCTTGGTTACGGCATGAATAATGCCGAAGGTGTCGAAAAAGGCATAGACGATATTCATAACCAGCAGGAAAAACGTCACAGGCGAGATCAATGGGAAAATTATAGTCCAGAATCTTCGTGCCGGTCCTGCCCCATCGATAGCCGCAGCCTCAATGAGTGATTTCGGGATTGCCTGCATTCCGGCAAAGAAAAAGAGGAAGTTATAGCTGATCTGCTTCCATGAAGAGGCGAGGATGACCAGAAGCATGGCATGGCTGCCGTTGACCCGATGATTCCAATCATAACCGACAAGATCAAGAAAATATGCAACAATGCCGATAGTCGGGTCAAACATGAACATCCACAACGCACCGGCAACCGCAGGTGCCACTGCATAAGGCCAGATAAGCAGTGTCCGGTATGTGGTAGCCGCACCAATCACCCTGTCTGCCAATGCAGCAAAAATAAGAGCGCTGCTTAGCGAGATAAAGGTAACTGCTGCCGAGAAAAACAGCGTGCGATATAAGGTGTCGAGGTAAAAACCGTCGCTGAACAGTTCTATGAAATTATTAAACCAGACGAACTCGGTACTTAAGCCAAAAGCATCTTCCACCAACATACTCTGGTAAATCGCCTGACTTGCAGGCCAGAGAAAAAAGACGATCGTAATCAGCAGCTGCGGAGCTACCAGGAAATACGGCAATGGAGATGGTTTAAAATGAACACGTTTAAGCATGGGAATTGGCTCGTGTCGGACAGTCGTCAGTTGCTGCGGCAGCCGACACGTATAGCGGATATTAGGAAAAACTGTTAGTTATTTGCCTTTTCAAATTTACGGAGCAGTTTATTTCCCCGTTCTACAGCATCGTCCATCGCCTGGGCTGCGGTTTTGCTGCCATTCCACACTGCTTCCATTTCTTCGTTGATGACATCACGCTCCTGAACAAAGTTCCCAAATCGGATTCCTCTGGAGTTAGGAGTCGGTTGATTCAGACTGAGCTGTTTAATGGCGGTATCAGTGCCAGGGTTTTTATCATAAAAACCCTGTTTCTTGCTGAGTTCATAGGCCGCTGTAGTGATTGGCACATAACCGGTCACTTGATGCCACCAAGCCTGTACTTCAGGGGTAGACAGGTAGGTCATGAATTTTGCGACACCCTTGTAGGACGCTTTCTCATGGCCCTTAAGAACCCAGAGCGTCGCGCCCCCAATGATAGAGTTCTGAGGTTTATCGATCATCTCCGGATAGTAGGGAAGCATTGCTTGACCGAAGTCAAACTTAGCCTGTTCTTTAATACCGCTGTAAGAGGCAGATGAAGTCATCCACATGGCACATTCACCATTGGTGAACATGGGTTGACTGTCGCTACGGCGGCCGCCATATTGGAACAGTCCTTTTTTGCCTGCCTCGGCTATATCGGTCAGAACTTTTTCGACTTTTTCATTATTGAACGTGAATTCTGTATCAAAACCGGCAAAACCATTTTCTTTGGTTCCGAGAGGAATATTGTGCCAGGCGCTGAAGTTCTCTATCATAACCCATGATTGCCAACCGAAGGTGAATCCGCATTTATAGCCTGCATTAACAATTTTCTGTGAGTCTTCATACAGTTCCGGCCAGGTTTTTGGTGGTTCACCGATACCTGCTTTTGCAAATGCATCTTTATTGTACCAGAGAACAGGGCTGGAAGAGTTAAACGGCATGGAAAGCAATTTTCCTTCCGGAGTCTGGTAATAACTGATAACTGCTGGCAGGTAGTCACTCTTGTCGAACGGCTCGCCAGCATCTGCCATTACATCCTCGACCGGATAAACAGCACCTTTTGCTGCCATCATTGTCGCAGTTCCCACCTCAAACACCTGAACGATATGTGGCTGTTCATTGGCACGAAAAGCAGCAATCGCTGCAGTCATGGTCTCGGTGTAGTTGCCCTTGTACACAGGGACAACCTTATATTCTGATTGGGTCTTGTTGAAATCATCAGCAATTTTATTGACGTCTTCGCCTAGAGTACCGCCCATGGCATGCCACCACTGGATTTCGGTTACGCCAAAACAGGTAGAGACCTGTGTCAGGACCATGGTGGTCGTTACTGCTACTGCTCCGATTACAGCTTTCATTTTCTTCATTTGAAAATCTCCTTATAAGTGAAAGGTTGGATGAAAAGCCGCAATAGGATATATCCATAAAAATATTAATTTATTAGATGATGGTTAAATGTCTGTTTTCGCCATAGAAGTTTGAATAACCATCAAGCATTGAGATCTATTCTGAATTTAGAATATGAAGATAGGCATTAAAATAACTGGAATAGCAAGCCCCGGATGATGAACAAAAAAAAAGGGTCGACAGATAACTCTGTCAACCCTTTGCTCCCCAGAACTGATTACGCTTATGCGTTCAGTGCTTTCTTACCTTGTTCGGTTACCGCATATTTGCAGCGAACCGGGCTGTCTACATAGCCTTTTTTCTTCATTGCAGTTATTTTGCTGCTGACCGATTTTGCTTCAAGACCAAGAGCTGCAGCGACATCTTTTCCACCGCATGGCTCTGCACTGTTTGCAATCGCACCAAGGATTGCTTTCTGCTCATCGTTCAGCTCTTCTTTTTTCTTGCTTGCGCAACCACAACCGCAACCACATCCAGCCATGTCTAATTCTCCTTCTTCTTACTGTTCTTTTTTTTACATTCCGGGCAGATTCCTGCAAATTCCAACCGGTATCCGGTAATTTCGTAGGATGAAATCTGTTTCAGTGTGTCTCCGCTGATCGATTTGTGCTCCAGTTCAAGATTATCCACCCGGTGACACTGCACGCAATAAATGTGATCATGAACAGTGGTATCCCAGTCAAACCGTTTCTGCCGTCCACTTATTTCGAGTTTTTGTATTAAGCCAGCTTCAGAGAGTATTTCAAGATTACGATACACCGTTGCAAGACTTATCCTCGGCATATCTTTCTTAACTCTTTCATACAACTCGTCTGCTGTGAGGTGTTGTCTACTCTTACGTAATTCCCGTAAGATAACCTCACGCTGATTGGTCATTCGCACTGGAATTCTCCCCTTTATTGATAATTAATATTAATTGTAATTAATTATTGTTTACATGTCAATGTCCTTTTTTATCGTCTGATCATTTTGATATTGCGTTGAAATTTTCCTGGTACGTTTCACAACGTCCATACTAATTTTTTGCACCAAGAGTCCTTCAATATCTGGTAAAATTGTTTTGAACTCACGTTGAGTTATCTTTGGCCTCAAACACAATACGACTATTGAAACATTCAATTCAGGATTAACACAGCTAATGGAACGATTTACCAGAACCAGAACTTTTCTCGGTGATGAACGATTCGGCAGGCTCCAAAACAGCCATGTAACCATCGTCGGGCTCGGCGCCGTCGGCGGTTACGCCATGGAGGCAGTTGCCAGAGCAGGAATCGGCAGACTTACCCTTGTTGATTTTGACCTGGTTCAACGCTCCAATATCAACAGACAGCTTTTAGCTACCGAACAGACCATTGGGCAGGCAAAAGTAAGCCTTGCCGCCGCACGTGTTTCTTCTATTAATCCGGCAATCATTGTGGAGCCTCTTGAACTTTTTGCCGCCGAAGAAACTCTTGATCAGATTTTTCACAACAAGCCAGATGTTCTCATCGATGCCATTGATTCGATGAACCCGAAAGTTCAACTACTTGCAGGCGCCGTTGCCAGAGGGATCACTACTTTCAGTTCAATGGGTGCTGCTCTCCGTTCTGACCCTGCTAAAATTAAATCGGCCGATATTGCGCAAACAACCAATTGCCCCCTGGCCAAGCGGGTTCGCAAAATGTTGCGGAGGCACAGCGGTATCGAAACAGGTATTACCTGCGTCTATTCGACTGAGAGAGTTGAATTCGACTATGCAAAACCCCAAGAAGAAGTGCAGGAAATACCGGTACAGTATGCTGACAGAGGAAGACAGCGAAATGTTCTGGGCAGCCTCCCAACCATAACCGGCATCTTCGGACTAACCCTGGCTAATCTTGTCATCATGCATTTAAGCGGCTACAACGCAGAAAACGAAAAATGATGCGTCTGTTTCTTGCCATTGAACTGTCGGATAAACAGAAAGAGGAGCTTTTTAACATCGCAGGACAATTGCGCCATGTGCGAAAAGTGCCAAAGCATCAGCTCCATATCACCGTAAAGTTTTTGGGGGAGCAAGCTTCGCAAGACCTGCATCGGATCGTTGAAACCTTGACTGCAATCCGTTACCCCGCCTTCGATCTGCAGGTAAACAGTGTCGGAAGTTTCGGCCGAAGCGGCAGGCCTGGTGTTATTTGGGCCGGGATATCGAGATCGAGAGAGCTTGAAACACTTCATAAAATAATCGAACTCTCATTTAAGCCATTTGCGGCTATAGAAAAGCGCAGATTTAGTCCACATATTACGTTGGCTAGAACGCAGAAAGATTACAACCCGCTAGAGGCAGAAGATTTTCTCACACAATATAAAGATTTCACACTGCCGCCCTTTTCTGTCAAGCATCTCACCCTCTTCGAAAGCATTCTCTCAAAACATGGCGCAGAGCATGTTAAGCTTGCCCGTTGCGAACTGGCAACCACTTGAGATAACGATGCTGAAACTTATGAGTATCGGTACTTCTGCCGACAGAAGGATCTTCTGTTCTGTCCGCTTTGGATTGATTTAAGTAGCCTGTGTGTCATATTTTATTTAAAAGACAGGGAAATATGCTGTAAGCTACGCGCGTAGTTTAATCAGCTTGAGGATAAATAGAACTATTCACAGTGATTGGTCTATTTGACGGATTTTTATTAAAATTCACCGCAAACAATACTCGTCTCATCATCGGTTATGAATTACGCAGCAATTGCAAATGTTTTTGGTGTACTGCTGATAGTGACCGGCTGTTCTCTGGTTCTGCCCATAGGCTGCTCTATTATCTATCAGGAAAATGATCTCTATGCCCTGATCGTCACCGCAATACTGCTTATCATAGCAGGCCTTCCATTAAAATACCGATATCGCCACAATACCGAACTTGATCTGAAAGAAGGTATATTTATTGCCACTGCAGGCTGGACGCTCATTTCCGCTGCCTCGGCGCTTCCGTTTGTATTTCATGGATCAATACCCTCGTTCACCGATGCCTTTTTTGAAATGATGTCAGGGTATACAACCACCGGCGCCACGATCTTGACCGATATCGAATCTCTGCCCCATGGCCTCCTTTTCTGGCGCAGCCAGACTCATCTGCTGGGCGGTATGGGCTTTTTAACCCTGACAGTAATCTTTCTGCCTCACGGCATGGGAGGGCTGCGTATCTTCCGGGCAGAATCTAGCCCCGGTCAGGTTATCACCAAAGAAAAATTCGTTGCCAGAAACAGGGATGCCATGGTCTGGCTATGGGGAATCTATCTGGGTCTGAATATCACCCAGACCATGCTGCTCTGCGCCGGCGGCATGGAACTTTTCGATGCACTTACAACTGCCTTCGGCACAGTTTCTACATCGGGGTACTCTGTAAAGAATGCCTCCATTGCCTATTACGACAGTGCCTATTTTGACTGGATAATCACCCTGTATATGTTTCTCGGCGGTATGACCTTTGTTCTGTTTTTTCAGGCCTTGAAAGGTGATTTCAGCTGGATCAGAACCAACACTGAATTTCAGTGGTATGTCATCCTCACCGTCTCTTTTTGTCTGATGGTGACCACGATCATCTGGCTCCAGGGTGATTATGAAAGCTTCTTCGACGCCCTGCGCTTTGCCTCTTTTCAGGTCGTATCCTTGTTGACAACAACCGGATTTACTACCGCCGATTATGAACTCTGGCACAAGGCGGCAATTATGCTGCTCTTTATGGTCTGTTTTATCGGAGCATGTGCCGGATCCACCACCAGCGGCATAAAGATTGTACACTATGTGCTTATAGCCCGCTATCTGGCTACCGCCATCAAGAAAATCTATATCCAGCCGATGACCCTGCTTTCCGTTCGCCTTAACGGCAAGACCGTCGACCGCATCATTGTCGATCTGGCTATCTGTTATTTTATCGTCAATATGCTGCTGATTTTTGTCGGCTCATGTTTCATTTCATTGACTGAAGATCTTGATGTCACCACCTCTATCAGTGCCATCATCGCCACTTTGATGAATATCGGACCCGGTTTTGGCGAAATTGGCCCTTCTGAGAATTACGCATTCTTCTCACCCTTTTCAAAGTGGTATCTGAGCTGGAATATGCTGGTCGGCAGACTGGAAATGTTCTCCGCACTGGTTCTTCTCTTCCCGGCCTACTGGAAAAAATAGACTATGATAAAAGACTGTTATACGGATGTTATTGCTAACAGGATTAGGGGAAACTCAAGCAGACGGCAGCTCTGTTAACCTTATCATGGACTTCGCGTAGCATATTCTGTTTTTTTTATTGTTAGGTTCATGAAGTTGACACACGTTTTAAGATTCAGTTTCCATACAATTTAAGTTGATAATACGCTGACAGTTTTTTGGTTGTGTCATATTTCACTATCATAACCATAACGATAAGATATGCCCGTTATTGAGTTAATTGCATCCTCTTTAAAAACGTTTATCACGTGTTGTGAACCTTCAGGCACATAGGTGCGAATGGTAGCAAGATCGTTTTCAGTCAGTAAGTGCGGTGCAAAAGTCGTCCTGAATTGATGGGGAATGGAGGATGAAGAAATTAGCTCCATGCTCATTTGTAGGTCTGCGATATTGAGGGGGGTTCCAATCAGAGTAGGATAGTTTTTCCATGGCGCCTTGATATCCATAGCAATGTAATCTAATGTATGGCTACCAATGAGTTGTTGAAGAAATACAGGGTTGCTGCCGTTGGTATCCAGTTTAACTTTCAGCCTCATATCTTTGAGCTGCTGAATAAATGGTAAGATATCCTGCTGTAGGGTGGGTTCACCGCCGGTTATAACAACACCTTGGATAAGCTTTTTTCGCTTTGAAATTTCCTGAAGTAATTTTGCACTCTGATCTTCTCCCAGTCGTATTGGCAGAAGCGATGGGTTGTGACAATATTGGCAACGCCAGTTGCATCCCTGCAAAAAAACAACTGATGCAGGAATGCCTGGAAAATCGATAAGTGACAAAGAAAGAAAACCCCCGCTTAACATTTATTTTTACCGATGGTGAAATGAGAGCGGAGAGAAAACTCTTTCTTCTTCCCCTCGTTCCATTGCTGTATAGGGCGTAAGTAGCCGACAACCCTTGAATAGATTTCAGTAGGTGTTTCGCACTTCGGGCAAAGCTGTTGCTCTCCTTTAATATAGCCGTGCTCAGGACAAATAGAAAATGATGGAGTCACCGTGATATACGGCATGCTGTAGCTGCTGCAAACCATCTTGACGAACTCTTTTACAGCATGAGGATCAGGGGCCTCTTCACCAAGGAATATATGTTGAACGGTGCCGCCTGTGTATTGGCATTGCAGTTCGTCCTGTAGTTCAATAACCTCAAAAACGTCGTTGCAGTAATCAACCGGTAGCTGGGTTGAGTTTGTATAAACCGGCGTTTCGAGTGCCTTCAAACCTTGAGCGGTTTTCATGTCGTGAAAACGTGCTTTATCAAGCTGTGCGAGACGAAACCCAGTGCCCTCTGCCGGTGTTGCCTCAAGGTTGTAATAGTTGCCTGTTTCCTGCTGGAATCGTTTTAATACATCACGGATGTGGCTAAGAACTTCAAGGCCGAACAATCTGCCCTCTTCGGTGCCGATATCTACTCCAAGCAGGTTGAGTGCCGCTTCATTGGCTCCAATGATGCCGATAGTTGAAAAGTGGTTTGACCAATAATTATCAAAACGTTCTTTGATTTGACGTAGATAAAATCTGGTATACGGATAGAGCCCTTTTTCGGTATAGGTTTCTAACGTTTTTCTCTTCAGCTCAAGGCTTTCTTTGGCAATATCGAGCTGAAGATCAAGCAGAGCAAAGAACTCATGTTTATCATGTGCTTTGCATCCTAAAGCCACAAGATTGATGGTGACGACACCGATGGAGCCGGTCAGTGGGTTAGCTCCGAAAAGCCCCCCGCCACGTTTTTCAAGCTCACGGGTATCGAGACGAAGCCGACAGCACATTGATCTGGCATCGTCTGCAGAAAGGTCTGAATTGATAAAATTAGCAAAGTAGGGAATACCGTAGCGCGCAGTAACTTTCCAGAGAGATTCAAGCTCAGGGTCATCCCATTCGAACAAATCGGTAATATTGTAGGTGGGAATCGGAAAGGTAAAAACTCTGGAATTAGCGTCTCCTGCTGCCATCACTTCAAGAAAGGCGCGGTTAATCATCTTCATCTCATGTCCATATTCACTGTATGTCAGCTGTTGATCCTTTCCGCCGATGATGACTGGCTGATCTGCTAAGGTTGATGGTGGCGTGACATCCATGGTCAGATTGGTAAACGGTGTTTGGAAACCGACCCTGGTTGGGACATTGAGATTGAAAATAAACTCCTGAATGGCTTGTTGTACTTCCTGCTGGCTAAGATTGTCTTCCCTGACAAATGGGGCTAGCAAGGTGTCAAAGTTTGAGAACGCCTGGGCTCCTGCAGCTTCACCCTGCAAAGTGTAGAAAAAGTTGACAATCTGACCGAGTGCACTGCGAAAATGTTTGGCCGGCCCCGACTCAGATTTGCCCATTACCCCTTTAAATCCACTCCGTAGCAGATCCTGCAGGTCCCAGCCGACACAATACACAGAGAGCAGGCCAAGGTCATGAATATGCAGATCACCGTTTTGATGGGCATCGCGGATTTCAGTGGTGTAGATATGGTTAAGCCAGTACTTTTTACTGACCTCGTTGGCAACGTAGTTGTTCAGCCCCTGCAGGCTGTAAGCCATGTTTGAGTTTTCTTCAACCTGCCAGTCAAGACGATCAAGGTAATTATTGACAAGCTGGATATCGGCATTGCTAATAATCTCGCGCTGTTTTGCACGACTTTCCCGATAAAGAATATAGGCTTTTGCGGTCTTTTTATAGGGTGAAAAGAGCAGGGTCTCTTCAACAATATCTTGAACTGATTCAACATCAGGAATTTCAGTACTAAAAATTTCTTGGGCCATGCGAATAACCCTGGCCGTAAGTCGCCTGGCTTCAAGGATCTTGAACTCACCGGTAGCCTCGCCGGCCTTTGCTATGGCAGCAGTAATTTTCTCTGCTTTAAATGGAACAAACTGGTTATTTCTTTTACGGATACCGGGAAACAGCGCAGAAGACGACGGGGTTGCAACAATATGGATATTGCTTGACATATTTACTCCTTTTCCTCGCAGGGTGTAAAAAATGACGGTGGTATTGGCAGGTCTTCGGACTTCTGAGCTATCTTTTTAGCGCCTAATAACCATTGCTTCCCAGAAATTTCCAGTGCTTATAATGGTTTTCGTTCTCAGTTACCGCTGCGGGACAGTGCCGGACTTACACCGGCTTCCCTGTTGTCACATTTCACATGAAATGAACCAATACACAATTTGTAACAAAATATAGTAGTTCAACTATTACTGTCAACACAAAATATTGTGGTGTGCAAAAAAGACGATAGATGGAAAGCAGTGTTGCTGAATCAAACAAGAGATTTTAAATAAGCCTTGGTTATTCAATTATCTCCCAGCTGAGATAAAAAACTCCTAGAGAGCAGATTGTGGTCACAATCTATATTTCCTATCAGTTCTTGAATAGCATTTGGCTCATCATTTTGATCGTGATCCCAACGACAAATTTAATTTTGAATAAGAGTAAACCCGCAGTTAATTATGCCGATATTGCTGTTTTTTTTTTACTCCACAGCTTCATCTATTCAGTAATTGCTCCACATCTGCTGAAAACTTCTGCCCTTGAGAGTTCAGTTTCAATTGCTTTGTTACTCATTAACAACTCAACCAAACCGCAATCTCTATGCACATCCATACATCTTACGTTACTCATTGATTCGCTATTCCTATATTTTTTCGTCACACAATCCAACTTTCCGATACTACAGCAAAAAAGAAGAAAAACATTTGACAGCTATAATAGTCTCTGCTAACGTAGCACGAATTTCAAATAAGTATTACTTGCAATAACACTATATGCAGCATGCATCGATCTTCTCGCTTGCTGTTTTTTTTCATATCAGCAGTATTACTATTTATTATTTCGTGTGACCAGGAGGGATTATGCTCAGGAAATTTTTACCACTCATCACATTGCTGGCCTGTGCTGCAATCTTGTATGCAACGCCGTCAATATCAGGCAAAAACAATTCACCGGATACACTCATGCTTGCCATTAAAGGAGAACCGGCTGAAGGATACGACCCGATTCTGGGCTGGGGACTCTACGGCAACCCTCTTTTCCAGTCCACTTTATTGAAACGGGATGAAAACCTCAAAATAATTCCATGTCTCGCCAAAACATACCAACTGTCAAATGACGGCCTCAGTTGGCATATCACCATCAGAGATGATGTAAAATTTTCTGATGGAACAAATTTAACTGCCGAAGATGTTGCCTTTACCTTTAACACTGCAAAAGAAAGCGGCGGCAAGGTTGATCTCGCCCATCTTGACCGTGCTGAAGCTCTATCAAAAGACGAAGTTATACTGTACCTCAAACAACGGGACACTACCTTTATTAACCGACTCATTACGCTGGGAATTGTTCCCCAAAACTCCTATTCAGACGATTATGGCAGGCATCCTGTCGGTTCAGGCCCATTTAAACTTGTCGAGTGGGTTGAAGGGCAGCAAATGATTGCTGAAGCAAATCCCTACTATTTCGGTGAGCAGCCCTACTTCAAACGCATTGTTTTTCTTTTCACCGATGAAGACACGTCATTTGCCGCCGCAAAAGCCGGAAAAGTCCATATGGTTGCTGTGCCTCAATCACTTGCCCATCAGCAATTACCAGGCATGGAACTCCATTCTGTCAAAAGTGTCGATAACAGAGGGTTGATGTTTCCCACTATTCCAGATACCGGCAGAAAAACCAAAGAAGGATACCCCATTGGTAATAACGTGACTGCAGACCCGGCAATACGAAAAGCCGTAAACATTGCTCTTGACCGCCAAATGCTGGTCGACGGGGTTCTAGAAGGATACGGCAGACCGGCCTACGGCGTATGTGATGATCTGCCCTGGGATAATAGGGCCAATCGTATCAATGATAACAACCCGGTGCAGGCAGTTAAAATTCTAGAGAATGCAGGCTGGGTTGACACAGACCATGACGGAATCAGAGAAAAAAATGGCCAGAAAGCTGAATTCACCATTGTTTATCCTGCTACCAGAAGCGTTCGTCAATACCTTGCTCTCGCCTGCTCCGACTCGCTTAAAAAAATCGGCATCCAGGCTCATGTAGAAGGTAAAAACAATTTTGATGACATTAAAAAGATCATGCACAGAGATGTGATCGTTTTCGGCTGGGGCAGCCATGACCCCATCGAAATCTATCATCTCTACTCCAGCAAATACGCTGGTATCGGCTATAACAATCCGGGTTTTTACACCAACAGCGCAGTCGACGAAAACCTTGACAAGGCCATCGCTGCAGCCAATTTTGATGACGCCCTTACCTACTGGAAAAAAGCCCAGTGGGACGGAAAGACTGGATTAAATACACAAGGTGATGCTCCATGGGCATGGCTGGTGAACCTTGACCACACCTATTTCGTCAACAATCATCTGGATATCGGTACGTCTCAGGTTGAACCCCACGGCCACGGCTGGCCGATTACAGCCAATATAGAAAAATGGACCTGGAAATAACAACAGCCCTAAAATTCAGGTGAAAAAATGATGAACAACACACACTCGACAGGTTTTCTGGCTCATCAATCTGGCAGGCTGCTCTTGACGCTGGTGATCGTATCTGTGCTGGCTTTTACCCTGGTATCCCTGTCACCTATTGATCCGGTAACAGCTTATCTCGGTATGGACAGGATGCAGATCGGTCAAGAGCAGGAAGCACAGATTATTGCACGGTGGGGGCTCGATCAACCTGCAACCAAACGTTTTTTTATCTGGGTCGGCAATGTTGTACTTCATGCTGATCTTGGTCAATCGATGATCTATAACGAACCGGTAACAACGGTGATCGCCAAACGATTCGTCACCTCTCTTAACCTGATGGCTCTTGCCTGGCTATTATCTGGAATTTTCGGTTTTATTCTGGGAATTACTGCAGGACTCTATGAGGGTTCGGCGGTCGACAAAGCAATCAGGCTATATGCATACCTGACCGCGTCCACCCCTTCCTTCTGGATGGGCCTTGTTCTCCTCTCGATTTTTTCAGTATCGCTGGGGTGGACACCAATCTGTGGAGCATATCCTCCGGGCACAACCGCCGAAAACGCGACATTGTGGCAGCACCTCCACCACCTGCTGCTGCCAGCTGCCACATTGTCGCTGATCGGCATCGCTCAGGTCACCCTGCATACAAGAGAGAAGATGATCGATGCAATGAACAGTGACTATGTTCTTTTTGCCAAGGCTCAGGGTGAAGGCTTGACAGGTATCGCAATGCATCATGCACTGAGAAATATTGCCCTTCCCGCAATTACCCTGCAGTTTGCTTCCCTTGGTGAGCTGTTCGGCGGCTCTGTACTCGCTGAACAGGTCTTTTCCTACCCGGGCCTTGGCAAAGCCACCGTTGAAGCGGGCATTCGAGGAGATGTGCCCCTGTTGCTCGGCATAACTCTTTTCAGTACAGTTTTCGTCTTTTTCGGCAATGCCATTGCCGATCTGCTTTATTCAAAACTTGACCCGCGTATTGCTCAACCTCAGGGAGAACAGCTGTGATAGAAAAAGTTGCCACAATAAAAGCACCCGCCTTCAATAGATTGACTCTGCCCCATCTCACTAATAGAGATAAGGCTTTAATAAGCTGTCTCCTTTCCATTTTCTTTTTCGCAGCACTTTTCTGGAGTGCAAAACTCATCGGCGACTCCGGCCTGAACGTCGATTTTCTTCACAGAAAACTCGCCCCCTCACTGGCCTACCCTTTCGGTACAGACTGGCTTGGCAGGGATATGCTTACCAGAACAGTGCTCGGCCTGTGCAGGAGCCTTGCCATCGGTTTACTGGCTGCACTTTGCAGTTCGGTAATATCGATTATTGTTGGCATAAGCTGTGCGACCTTGGGTAAAAAGGTCGATAACATTTTTTCAATGCTGATCGACGTCATCATGTCAACACCTCATCTGGTGCTTCTTATTCTTGTCTCATTTGCTCTGGGCGGCGGGGCAAAAGGTGTCATTATAGCAGTCGCCGTGTCACACTGGCCAAGACTTGCACGGATTATCCGTGCCGAGGTTCTGCAGCTCAGGAAAGCTCAGTATGTCATGCTCTCGCAAAAGCTTGGCAAGTCACCAGCTTGGATAGCGATCCACCACATGGTCCCTCATCTGATACCGCAATTTATGATCGGTTTGATCCTGATGTTTCCCCATGCAATTCTTCACGCCGCAGGTCTTACTTTTCTGGGCTTTGGCCTGTCGCCGCATAACCCTTCAATCGGCATTCTGCTTTCAGAATCGATGCGCCATCTTTCTACAGGTTACTGGTGGCTGGCAATCCTGCCAGGACTATCGCTTGTATTTACAGTCAAACTCTTTGATCTTCTCGGCAACAGTCTGAGAACACTTCTTGAACCGAAAACAAGGCAGGTATAAAATGCTTCTTGATATAATGCATATGTCGATCAGTTTTCAGCGTTTTAGCGGCGGATTGACCAGAAAAAAGTTAACTCCTGTCTCAGACATCACGCTCAGTGTGAGAAGAGGAGAAATCGTTGCTCTGGTCGGAGCCAGCGGTGCCGGGAAAAGTCTTCTCTCCCATGCGTTACTGGGTATTCTGCCTAGAAATGCCTCCATGACCGGAAGTTATTCATTCAAAGGCATGCCTCTTGGGCAAAATGATTTTGCAAAACTCCGCGGAAAAGAAATTGCCCTTATTCCGCAATCGGTAACCTTTCTCAATCCTCTGACAAAAATTAAGAAACAGGTCTATCGATCTGCACGGTTATCAGGAAGGTGCTGCTGCACTGCCGACGAATGCTGCAATAACACCTTTACAAGGTATCAGCTTTCCGATGCAGTGAAATCATATTTCCCTTTTCAGATATCAGGAGGGATGGCACGCCGTGTACTCACCGCTACGGCGACAGTCAGTATGGCTGATCTCATTATAGCCGACGAACCAACCACCGGTCTTGATCAGGCGGTGATCGACCAGTCACTCAATCATCTCAAGGAACTTGCAACCGACGGTAAAGGTATCTTATTTATTACCCATGATCTTGAGAGTGCGATGAAAATTGCTGACACTATAGTTGTGGTCTATAACGGAAAAACTGTTGAGGTTTTTCCTACATCGCTGCTCACAACACACCCGGAAATTCTTCATCCCTACACCCGAGCATTATGGAATGCACTGCCGCAAAATACTTTTATCCCCCTGCCGGAAGAAGCATTTACCGTATCCCACCAGAGCGTACAGGATTGCGCTTCTAGCTGCGATTTCATCAGCTTCTGCCCTCAGGCCTCATCACACTGCCAGGAATCCCCCTGTCATCTTTTCCAGAAAGACAATCACCTAACGAGGTGCATACATGCTGCAAACTGAATCGTTGTCTTTTCAATACAAGCAAAATTCTCCCCTGCTCAACGGGCTTAATTTTCAACTGAGAGCAGGTGAAATTGTTGGCCTTCCAGGAAGAAGCGGTATAGGCAAAACAACTCTTGCACATCTGCTGACCGGCTTTCTCAGGCCGTCCGCAGGAACCGTGAACTGTGACGGAGCCTCCTTTCCAGGTAAGGGCTACTGCCCGGCTCAACTCATTTTTCAACATCCCGAACTGGCGTTGAATCCGCGCTGGAAAATCAGCAAGATACTTGAGGAAGGAAACCACGACTTTGCGCCCCTTCTGAAAAAATTTGGCATAGCTTCACAATGGCTCGACCGATACCCTCACGAACTGTCCGGCGGTGAACTACAGAGGATTGCACTTATTCGTATAATGAACAAAAACACTCGGTATATCATTGCCGACGAAATAACAGCCTCGCTAGATGCCAACACCCAAGCCCTTATCTGGACGAATCTCATCGCCTGGGCAGAAAAACATGGGGTCGGGATTCTCGTTATCAGCCATGATTCCAATCTGCTTCAACGAATCTGTCACCGCATTGATACTTCTTTTTTATGTGAGGTGTAAAAAGCCACACCCCAAAAGATCAATTTCTCTTATCCTTGTTCTTATAAATACAACTGAAGGGTATAGAAACGCAGATTATGACTTTGTTTGCAACTACCCTTGGTAATATTAACTATTTAAGCAAACCAGCAAGTTAATTTTGCTCCTTTAAAGGTAAGACTTTGAATACTTTAGAATTGTTCAGAAATGGTGCAATTACAAGGTGTAATCTTGCTGATTGCACCAACTTCAGCACCTGTCACCTTGATAAGATCGTACACATTCATTTCAACGGTAATCGTGTTTTTGCCGCTGCCGCAAAAAACCCTGCCCAGCTTCATTAAACCCTCATCCAGTATCACCTTAACGTTGTCATTTACTGGAAATGGACCCACGCCACCTATTTCAAAACCCAACGCTGTCTCCACATCTTCAGGGGAAACTGAT
>QKIH01000036.1 GCA_003249645.1 Desulfobulbaceae bacterium
ACAACTTTCGCTACTCTGTTGATAAAAACTATTTTCTCGATGAGTTCCTCGGTACTTTCACTTTTGGAACGCTTGAAATCAGACAAGGGACACCCCCATTTACTGTGATATCATTAGAAATCTAAACCACCTTCACGAGCACCCTCGGAAAGTGATTTAACCCTACCATGGTAAATATACCCGCCACGGTCGAATACTACCTTTTCAACACCGGCTGCTTTTGCTTTTTCAGCAATCAACATACCGACTTTCTTGGCAGCACCTATCTTACCTTTCTCCTCTCCCTGATCAAAACCTTTATCAAAGGAGGATACCGCAGCAACCGTTTTTCCTACGGTGTCGTCAATTATCTGGGCATATATATGCTTATTGCTTTTGAAGACTCTCAAGCGTGGGCGTTCGCTGGTTCCAGTAATTTTTTTGCGTATTCTGCTAACTCGCTTAGCCCTGGCTGTAGTCTTTGGATTTGTCTTAGCCATTTGCTTTATCCATTTATAGTTTGCTAATTATTATTTCTTCTTACCGCCTGCCTTACCAACTTTACGCACGATATGTTCATCTTCGTAACGTATTCCCTTGCCTTTGTATGGCTCAGGCTTGCGGATCTGGCGGATTTTTGATGCGGTAAGACCAAGTACTTCCTTATCAATGGATTCAAGCAAAATTTTGTTCTGCTCAACAGATGCACTAACGCTATCTGGCAGTTCAAAATCTACCGGATTGGAGTAACCAACATTCAAAGTCAGCTTCTTGCCGGCAACGCTTGCTTTGTATCCAACACCCTCGATGACGAGAGCTTTTTTAAAGCCTTCCTCTACACCGATAACCATGTTGTTGATAAGAGAACGAGTTAAGCCGCGAAAAGCGCTATTCTTCTTAGTATCTTCTTTCATGTTGACCAGAATCTCATTGTCCTGAAGAACAATGTCCATTTCCGGTCTTACTTCACGTACCAAAGATCCCTTCTTTCCTTGCACAGAAATATTCTGGCCCTTGATATCAACCTTTACACCTGAAGGAACTGGGATCGGTAACTTTCCTATACGAGACATATCAACCTCCGTCGCGTGCGGCTATTACCACACTTCACAAATTATCTCTCCCCCAGTATTCAGGGCTCTAGCCTCTCTATCAGTAATCACACCTTTTGAGGTGGATACTACAGATATACCAAGTCCATTGAGTACCTGTGGAATTTCATTAGCTTTCTTATATTGTCTTAAACACGTTTAATTCCTGTGATAACTGAAGTTCCGTCAGCAGCATATTTCAGCTCAACTGTCAGAACACCTTGCTTGGAATCTTCGGTGACTCTGAAATCATTAATATAACCTTCTTTTTTCAACACATTGGCAACACTGACCTTCTGCTTTGAGCTCGGAAGAGTTACCGAGTCAAACTTTGCCATAATTCCGTTTCTGATCCTGGTCAGCATATCCGCCAGGGGATCGCTCATTGACATAGCGAGCACTCCTTTTCAATAAATTTTCTCTAAACTAGTTTTGGTAAATCCTATTATTTACCAACTTGATTTAGTAACACCTGTTATCTGGCCACTTGAAGCAAGCTTACGGAAACAGATCCTGCAGATGCCGAATTTTCTGATGAATGCTTTCGGTCTTCCGCAAAGTGGACATCTATTATATTTTCTTACGCCAAACTTTGGCTTTCGCTCAGCTTTTGCGATAATTGATTTCTTAGCCAAAACAACCTCCAGTTGCTTTTAATTAACTGAGTAGATGCCGTACAAATTATTTTTTGAACGGCATACCCAAATTCTTCAGAAGAAATCGACCTTCTTCATCGGTCTTTGCTGTGGTCACAACGGTGATGTTAAAACCTTTGATTTTGTCGATTTTATCGTAATCGATCTCCGGGAAGATGATCTGCTCTTTTACACCCATTGAATAATTACCTCTACCATCGAATCCCTTAGGAGAAAGTCCCCTGAAGTCACGAACACGAGGAAGGGCAATATTTACGAGTTTAGAGAAGAAATCATACATTCTCTCACCACGGAGAGTAACACAACAACCAATCGGCATTCCCTCACGCAGTTTGAATGTGGCTATGGATTTTTTTGCTTTGGTTACTACAGCTTTCTGACCTGCGATTCTAGTCAGCTCTTCCACAGCGCCTTCGATGATTTTTGGATTCTGAACAGCTTCACCAAGACCCATGTTGAGAACGATCTTCTCAATCTTTGGAATCTCCATGACGTTGGTATATCCAAATTCTTCTTTGAGTGCCGGTACGCACTCGTTATCATAAGTATCTTTTAGCGCACCCATTTATAACTCCTGGCCTAAGCCTGTTACTTTGATATTCTATGCTTTAGCCTCTATGGACTCACCACAGCTCTTACAAAAGCGAACCTTGGTTCCATCTTCGAGAATTTTTTTGCCGATTCGACCGGTTTTGGTACATTCCGGGCAAATGAGCTGAAGATTGGAAACATGGATAGGTGCTTCCTTTTCGACGATTTGTCCCTGCTGGTTCATCTCGGTAGCTTTGGTATGACGTTTGACCATGTTGATTCTCTCAACAACCGCCTTACTTTCCTGAGGAAGAACTTTGAGGATCTTACCTACGCGTCCTTTATCCTTTCCAGCAATGACTTCAACCTGATCATTTACTTTCAGGTATGTTGTACCCTGTTTCATTTTCTTTACCTTTTTAAAAAACTGTATATCTCAACACCATTAGGTATGGCAGATTAAAGTACCTCAGGTGCCAGAGAGATAATTTTCATAAAACCTTGGTTTCTCAGTTCTCTTGCAACGGGTCCAAAAATACGGGTTCCAACCGGCTCACCGCTTGCACTTAAAATAACTGCAGCGTTCTCATCAAACTTGACCCAAGTATCGTCCATGCGCTTCAGTTCTCTTTTGGTACGAACGATAACTGCTTTCATCACATCGCCTTTTTTTACTTTGGCGTGTGGAATTGCCTCTTTGACTGAGACAACAATAACGTCACCGATTTTGGCATAACGTTTCTTTGTTCCGCCAAGAACGCGGATACAAAGAACTTTTTTTGCGCCGGAATTGTCAGCAACGTTGAGTACTGTTTCTGTTTGTATCATAATCTCACCTGATTTTTCATCAGCAGCAGAATGTTAATGAATTAAATTATACAGCCTGCTCAAGTATTGTTTTTACACGCCATCTCTTACGTTTGGACAATGGACGACACTCTTCAATAAGTACAATATCACCAATGTTACAAACATTCTCTGGATCATCCGCAAGGTATTTTACGCTTTGCTTCATGTATTTTCCATAAAGCTTGTGCTTAACCTTACGTTCAACCCGGACGACAACACTTTTTTCCATTCTGTTGCTGACAACAGAACCTGTCCTTGTCTTTTTAGATTTTGTATTTTCACTCATAATTTTATCAATTCGAGAAGTGGTAGTGCCAGAATTAGCTTAATTCGTTTAATTGTCTAATTAGCTTTGATTCGCTACGGTCTGAATCCTGGCAATATCTTTTCTAATTTGTCGCAAACGCGAGGTGTTTTCCAACGGTCTGATACGATGCTGGAAACTTAAATTTCCAAGCTCTTCCCGGAGATCTTTCTCCTTCTTAGCCATTTCTTCTGCGGACATTTTACGAATATCTTCTATTTTCATAAAGTGGTCCTCCTTGTTACTACTTTGGTTGGAAACGGTAGCTTAGCAGCAGCAAGTTCAAGTGCCCTGATAGCCAGTTTCTCATCAACACCTGCAATTTCATACAGAATTCTACCAGGTTTAATAGGAGCAACCCAGTACTCTGGACTACCTTTACCTTTACCCATCCTGGTTTCAGCTGGTTTCTTGGTTACAGGTTTGTCCGGAAAAATACGAATCCAGACCTGACCACCACGCTTGATCTTCCTGTTGATAGCAATACGGGCAGCCTCAATCTGTTGAGAGGTAAGCTTACCATTTTCGATAGCTTTTAAACCAACTGTGCCGAATGCAATGGAAGAACCTCTGTAAGCAGTCCCTGTGCTTCTTCCTTTAAAAACTTTTCTATGTTTTACCTTCTTAGGACTTAACATTCTCTACTCCAAAATATCTTGGATTACCTCTATATCAGACTATGCAGCCTGATTCTCTCTATCTTCCAGTACTTCACCTTTGAAGATCCACACTTTAACACCGATGATGCCATAGGTGGTTAAAGCTTCAGCAGTGGCGTAGTCAACATCGGCGCGAAGGGTATGAAGAGGAACTCTGCCCTCACGAACCCATTCACAACGTGACATTTCAGCACCACCGAGACGACCGGAACAGGAAATTTTGATTCCCTGAACACCGAATCTCTGTGCTGAACTAACTGCCTTCTTCATGGCACGTCTGAAAGCTACCCTGCGCTCAAGCTGTGCTGCAATACTTTCTGCAACAAGTTGTGCATCAGCTTCAGGACGTCTTACTTCCTGAATATCGAGGTTAACTTTTCTTTGAATAAGATTTTCGATATCCTTTTTCAGGATTTCGATTTCTGCACCTTTTTTTCCGATTACTATTCCAGGACGAGCGGTGAAGAGCTTGATACGAACCTTATCTCCGGTTCTTTCGATAACTATCTTGCTCAACCCGGCATGGTAGAGACGCTTTTTAATATATTTTCTAATTTTCTGATCTTCTATAAGGAACGCAGAATATTCCTTATCAGCATACCAGATAGAATCCCAGGTCCGGGTAATATTCAGTCTCAGCCCTAATGGATTAACCTTTTGACCCAAAACAATCCTCCAACAAGATTTGTTCTAACTTCGTTTAAGTTTTAGTGAAAATCTTTACTTTTCATCAAGAACAACAGTAATGTGACTGGTTCTTTTAATGATACGAGTGGCCCTACCCATTGCCCGAGGTCTGATTCTCTTTAATGATGGTCCGCCATCGATAAAGATTTTCTTGACGTAGAGGCTATCAACATCCATCTGATCATCCTGAGTTGCATTGGCAACTGCGGATTCAACCACTTTTTGAATAATGCCTGCACCTTTCTTCGGCATATAACGAAGAGCGGTGATTGCCTTATCAACATTCATCCCTCTGATAACATCAGCTACAAGACGAGCTTTCTGAGGAGAGATGCGTATTGATTTTCCTACGGCTTTTGCTTCCATAGTGTTACTCCCAGTGAGTCATACAGGGAAATCATCCCTACTTATTTTTTCCCTTTCTTATCAGCAGCGTGGCCAAAGTAGGTTCTGGTTGGTGAAAACTCACCAAGCTTGTGACCTACCATATTCTCTGATACGAAAACAGGTACAAATTTCTTTCCGTTGTGAACTGCAAATGTAAGTCCAACCATCTCTGGTGTAATGTCTGAACGACGAGACCAGGTTTTGATTACCTTACGAGATCCAGTGTCAACAGCCTCATCCACTTTTTTCTGCAGATGGTCATCAACAAATGGACCTTTTTTAATTGAACGTGCCATACCTTACTCCTTAAGCTTATGATCTCTTCTTGACAATAAACTTGTCAGTAGACTTATTCTTGCGAGTCTTGTAGCCCTTAGTTGGGTAACCCCATGGAGTACAAGGATGACGTCCACCGGAACTTTTACCTTCACCTCCACCCATTGGATGGTC